>CAYOKU010000021.1:0-34932 GCA_964404645.1 uncultured Alistipes sp. | reverse complement strand
GTTGTCCCCCCTCATCGTAACCGACATATCCCGGAGGGGCTCCGACCAGTCGCGACACACTGTGTCGCTCCTGATATTCGCTCATGTCGATACGGGTCATCATCTGGTCGTCGTTAAACAGGAACTCGGCCAACGCCTTGGCCAACTCGGTTTTACCGACACCGGTTGTTCCGAGAAAGATGAACGAACCGATCGGCTTGCGCGGATCGTTCAGTCCGGCCCGCGAACGGCGGACGGCATCGGATATAGCCGCAATAGCCAGATCCTGACCGATCACCCGTTTATGAAGTTCATCCTCCATATGCAGCAATTTTTCGCGTTCGGAGGCCAACATGCGCGTCACGGGGATTCCCGTCCAACGCGATACCACCTCAGCAATATCCTGTGCATCGACCTCCTCTTTAATCATCGAATCGTTGGCCGATGCCAGTTTATACTCCTCCTGCAACGCTGCGATCTGTTTTTCGGCCTCTTGTATCTTGCCATAGCGAATCTCGGCGACTCGGCCGTAATCGCCTTGACGTTCGGCCTGCTGCGCCTCGATCTTCAAATGTTCGATCTGGTCTTTATTGGTTTGTATCTTCTTCAACAGATCACGCTGACCCTGCCACTTGGCACGCATCGCCGCATCCTTCGACTTCAACTCCTCGATCTCCTTGGTCAACGACTCGATCCGAGGTTTGTCCTTCTCGCGCCGAATCGCTTCGCGCTCGATTTCAAGCTGGCGCACTCGTCGGTCAAGGTTATCGATCTCTTCGGGCACAGAGTTCATCTCCAACCGAAGGTGCGCCGCCGCCTCATCGACCAAGTCGATCGCTTTATCAGGCAGGAATCGCGAGGTGATGTAACGGGTCGAGAGCTCAACTGCCGCGACGATTGCTTCGTCCTTGATCCGCACTTGGTGGTGGTTTTCGTAACGCTCCTTCAAACCACGGAGAATCGAAATCGCATCCTCTTGTGTCGGCTCGTCGATCATCACCTTCTGGAAACGACGTTCCAAAGCCTTGTCCTGCTCGAAATATTTTTGAAATTCATCGAGGGTTGTGGCTCCGATCGTCCGCAGTTCACCGCGTGCAAGAGCCGGTTTGAGGATATTGGCGGCATCCATCGCACCCGATGATTTTCCGGCTCCGACCAACGTATGGATTTCGTCGATAAAGAGCAAAATCTCCCCCTCGCTGGCCGTAACTTCTTGTACAACGGCCTTCAACCGCTCTTCAAATTCGCCCTGATACTTTGCACCGGCAATCAGCGCGCCCATATCGAGCGAGAAGATGACCTTCGATTTCAGGTTTTCGGGCACATCTCCGTCCACGATCCGGTGAGCGATCCCCTCGGCGATCGCCGTCTTACCCACACCGGCCTCGCCGACCAAAATCGGGTTGTTCTTGGTACGGCGCGAAAGAATCTGCAACACACGTCGAATCTCCTCGTCACGGCCAATCACCGGATCAAGTTTACCCGAACGAGCCTGTTCGTTGAGATTGATGGCATATTTTCCCAATGCATCGAACTGCTGTTCGGAGGTTTGCGAATCGACCGTTGCCCCTTTGCGAAAGGTACGGATCGCTTCGGTCAACTCCTTTTCGGTAGCACCGCTCCGTTTGAGCAGATCGGCCGCCGCTCCCCGCTCGGCTACCAAAGCCAGCAACAGATGCTCAACCGAAGCATATTTATCGCCGAAGGTCTTGGTAAAATCAACGGCACGTTGAATCAGGCGTGAACTCTCCTGCGCAAAAAATGGATCGCCACCACCCTCGACCCGCGGTAATTGCGCCACGGTACGATCGGCCTCATCGCGCAGACCGCGCACGTTGACCCCTACACGTCCCAACAGAAAAGTGGCCAGCGAATCATCCTCGCGGATTAAAACCGAGAGCAGATGCATCGGCTCGACAGCCTGCTGTCCGCGCTCTTTGGCAAGAGACAACGCAGCTTGCAGAGCCTCTTGCGCCTTAATGGTTAATGTGTTGATGTTCATACTATTTTTTAGTTTATTGTTAGCTATTTACGAGGCTATACCCTTCAAATCTCCTGCCAATCGCCCCATCTGGTCATTGTGTCATCTTTTGTCACACAACAACTGCCAAAAAAGACAAATTGACACCCTCCGAACCGAATAATTGCAAATTATGAATTGGCAAATTATGAATTATTCGTATCTTTGCACTACTATGAGTGAATTCATCGTCAGCGCACGCAAATACCGTCCCTCGACCTTTCAGTCGGTCATTGGGCAGAAACATATCACCTCGACGCTCCAAAACGCGATCGAGCGCGGGCAATTGGCGCATGCCTACCTCTTCTGCGGACCACGCGGTGTCGGCAAAACCACCTGCGCCCGCATCTTCGCAAAGGCGATCAACTGCCTCGATCCGCAAGGAGCCGAAGCCTGCAACACCTGCGAATCGTGTCGCTCGTTCAACGAAGGCCGTTCGCTCAACATCCACGAATTGGATGCCGCATCGAATAACTCGGTAGAGGATATCCGCACGCTGATCGAGCAGGTGCGCATCATTCCGCAGGTGGGTCGCTACTCGGTTTTCATCATTGACGAGGTACACATGCTCTCGGCCGCAGCGTTCAATGCCTTCCTGAAAACCCTCGAAGAGCCACCTGCCCACGCAATATTCATCCTCGCCACCACCGAGAAACACAAGATTATCCCCACGATCCTTTCACGTTGCCAGATCTACGATTTCAACCGCATTCGGGTCGAAGATGGCGTTGAATACCTGCGTTATATCGCCTCGAAAGAGGGAGTCGCGGCCGATGAAGAGTCGCTGAACCTCATCGCACAAAAAGCCGATGGCGGTATGCGCGATGCTCTGTCAATGTTCGACAAAGCGGTATCGTTCTGCGGCACGACACTTGACTATAAACATGTAGCCCAGACACTCAACGTACTGGATTACGACACCTATTTTAATGTAACGGAGATGCTCCTCGCCGGAAACTACGCCGAGGTGCTGGTCGCCTTCGACGGCGTTCTTTCACGCGGTTTTTCGGGGCAGACCTTCATGTCCGGCCTCAACCGCCACATGCGCGACCTACTGATGGCTAAAAGCCCCGATACGCTGCGACTGATCGAGATGACCGGAACGCTGCTGGAACGATACCGGACGCAGGCTGGCGCCTGCGGTGTCGAGTTCCTCTTCGGAGCGATCTCTATTCTGACGGAAATCGACGGAAAGATACGGCAATCCTCCAACCAACGATTGCTTGTAGAGCTGGGTCTTCTGAAAATAGCAGGACTCGGCCAAAAAAAAAATAATGCCCTAACTTCCGAGGAAGAGTACACGCTTCCCGACCTCGTTTCTCTTCCCGCAACAGCCGCTCAACCGACTCAAAGTCAGGTCACGGTCGCGCGCCAAGATCCGACCAACGCCGAAACAGCATCTGCGGCCGAACCGCAACCCGTGCAGATCAACCGGACTCCGGCTGCAACAACAACTCCGGCCTCGGCGATTGATCCGGCAAAGGGAGCCTCCTCAACAGCCTCTCCGGCAACGGCTCGACGCTCGCTGATTACGGGAACATCGCTCTCCGAGTTACTCTCCGCATCGGATACCACCTCGGACGAGGAGGAGCGTGACGACTGTGAGGAGACAACCGCCGCCATCGACCCCGACAGCATGCGCAAACTCGATGCGGCACGCGGCAAGATACTCGATCTGATCCGTTCGCGGCGACCTCGATTCGTTCCCGCCTTCGAACAGATGCTTATTCGCGGTCATGTGATTGCGATCAGCGTTCCGACCGAGGAGCTGCGCGAGGAGATCCTCCGCTCGAAGACCGGGATGCTCGTGCGAATTGCCGAGATCGCAGCGGTAGAGGGGTTGATCGAACTGGACGTGTCGGTCAACGAAGAGATTCGCGCCGTCAGACCGATCAAATTGGAAGACAGGGTTAAATACATTACTGAAAAAAATCCGCTCGTGGCAGAACTTCGCAAAGCGTTGGATCTCGAAGCGGAATAAAAACGAAAAAGCAGAGCTAAAAATATGGCAACAAAGAATTTTATCGAAGAACTCGAATGGCGCGGGATGATCCACACGATCATGCCCGGCGCAAAGGAACAATTGGAAAAAGGGATGACAACGGCCTATTTGGGAATCGACCCCACGGCCGACTCGCTGCATATTGGACACTTGGTCGGCGTGATGATCCTCAAACACTTTCAGATGTGCGGTCATCGCCCGTTGGCACTCATCGGCGGAGCAACCGGCATGATCGGTGACCCCAGCGGCAAATCGCAGGAACGAAATCTACTGGATGAGGCAACTTTGCGCCATAATCAAGCGGCAATCAAAGCCCAGTTGGCCAAATTGTTGGACTTCGATTCCGATGCTCCGAACGCGGCCACGATGGTCAACAACTACGATTGGATGAAGGATTTCACGTTCCTCGATTTCATCCGCGACATTGGCAAATGCATCACGGTCAACTACATGATGGCCAAAGATTCGGTCAAGAAACGATTCAGCGGCGAGGGTGACGGCATGTCGTTCACCGAATTTACCTACCAATTGGTACAGGGTTACGACTTCCTGCACCTCTATCAAACCATGGATTGCAAAATTCAGTTGGGGGGAGCCGACCAATGGGGCAATATCACCACTGGTACAGAGCTGATACGCCGCAAGTTAGGTACTGACTCCGAGGCCTTCGGCATCACCTGCCCGCTCATCACCAAGGCCGACGGCACGAAGTTCGGCAAGACCGAGAGCGGCAACGTATGGCTTGACCCGCGCTATACATCGCCTTACAAATTCTACCAATTCTGGCTCAACGTCAGCGATGAAGATGCCGAACGCTACATCAAGATATTCACCTTGTTGGATCGCGAAACCATTGAAAATTTAGTCGCCGAGCACAAAGCTGCCCCTCACCTGCGCACGCTCCAAAAACGGTTGGCGCAAGAGATCACCACCCTGATCCACTCGAAAGAGGAGTACGAAAAGGCGGTCGAGGCCTCGGCCATTCTATTCGGCGGAGCCACCTCGGAGGCGTTGCACCACCTCGACGAGCAGACCCTTTTACAGGTATTCGAGGGTGTTCCGCAGTTCCGCATCAACCGTGCAGAGTTGGGAATGCTGCCGTTCATCGACCTCTGCGCCGAGAAGACCGAGATCTTCCCGTCGAAGGGTGAATGTCGCAAAATGGTACAAGCCGGCGGCGTGTCGCTCAACAAAGAGAAGGTCGCCGACCCGATGGCCGCGGTGACGGAAAACGAGTTAATCGCCGGAAAATACCTGCTGGTACAGAAAGGTAAAAAGAACTACTACCTCGTAATCGCCGAATAGGATGGAGTATCGGATCGCACTGACACGCATGGAGTTTCGCGCACTTCACGGCTGCTATGAGTTGGAACGCAAGGTCGGCAATCGCTTTACGGTCGATCTGGTTTTGACCGCAGAATTGGGCGATGTTGCCGCAAAGGATGATGTGACCAAAGCGGTCAATTACCTCACGGTGTACGAAATTGTGCGCGAGCAGATGCGTATCACACAACACACCATCGAGCGAGTCGCGATGAATATCATCGAGGCTCTCTACGCCGCTTTTGCACAACTGCGGCACGTAACATGCACGGTATCGAAGTTGGCACCTCCACTTGGCGGCAAGTTAGACCGTGTGAGTGTTGTTTTGGAACAATAAGATCGCAAGGGCGTGCCAATAAGGTGCGCCCTTGTGTTTTTTAGATAAACAACAGGCTCCGCCATGCCGAGCCATTTTCGGCCGATGGAGCAAATAGCCTAACCGAATCAAGCTATGCAACATCAAAATCACAATCGCGCCACGTTGGGTGGTAAATTGAGTGCCGTGCTGGTTGCAGCCGGCAGCTCGGTTGGTTTGGGTAATATCTGGCGATTCCCCTATGTCGCCGGAGATAACGGCGGTGGCGCATTTTTAGTAATCTATATCCTCTGCGTACTACTTTTGGGGTTACCGCTTATGATCGCCGAATTTTCGGTCGGCCGCTCAACACAGCTCAATGCTGTCGGAGCCTACCGCGCACTCAACCGCAGGTGGACTTTTCTGGGATACAACGGTGTGCTGGCGGCCTTTCTGATACTTGGCTTTTACTTTGTCGTTTCGGGGTGGACGGCCGAATATATGATCCACTCGCTGACGGGCGACATCGCACACTACACCTCCGCCGCCGAGTACGAAACGCTCTTTACACAATTCATCAGCAACCCATGGCGACCGGTAATCTACACCGCTCTCTTTGTGCTGGCCACCCACGTAATCATCGCGTTAGGGGTACAAAAAGGGATCGAACGCTCCTCGAAGATTCTGATGCCGCTGCTCTTTGTGATTCTCATCGCGCTGGCCATCCACTCGCTGCTGATGCCCAACGGAGAGGCCGGATTGAGATTTTTCTTCCGTCCCGACTTCTCAAAAGTCAGCGCATCGACCGTGCTCGTGGCACTCGGACAAGCCTTCTTCTCGCTCTCGATCGGTATCGGAACGATGGTAACCTATGCCTCCTACTTCAAACCCGACACCAACCTCCGGCACACGGCTCTCAACGTCACAATACTCGACACGTTAGTGGCGATACTTGCAGGAGTGATGATCTTTCCGGCCGTATTCAGCGTCGGCATACAGCCGACTGCCGGACCATCGTTGGTCTTCATCACCCTGCCGAGTATCTTCAACGGCATGGCTTGGAGCATGGTATGGTCTTCCATTTTTTTCCTGCTGTTGGTCGTTGCCGCGCTCACCTCGACCATCTCGCTCCACGAAGTGATTACAGCCTACCTCCACGAAGAGTGGCGAATGAGCCGTCGCGCCGCCGCATGGACAACCACCGCCGCCACAGTCCTGTTGGCCACCTTCGCCTCGTTGTCGTTGGGAGTACTCGGCAACTGGAAGATCGCCGGATTGAATCTGTTCGATGCGTTGGATCATTTGACCGCAAACATCCTATTGCCGATCGGTGGCCTCTGCACCTGCATCTTTGTGGGCTGGGTGCTCGACAAAAAGGTGCTTAAAGCCCAGATCACCAACAACGGCACTTTGCGTTTTCGCATATACGCACTCTTTATCTTCCTGCTGCGCTACCTCTGCCCAGCCGTTTTATTAGCTATCTTCCTCGATAATCTGGGGCTATTCCGGTAACTACAAAAAACGAGCACGTCTTCCGGCGTACTCGTAGGTAATAAAGAAAAAGAGCTTATCTGAAACGACAAGCTCTTTTTGAATGGACAATTCGATTAAGCCTTACCGGCCGAACCGAGGACGTTCTCGCATTTATGCATGTAGAGTTTCTTCAACTCGTCGCGAGCCGGGCCCAGATACTTGCGGGGGTCAAACTCTGCGGGCGAGTCAACGAAGATCTTGCGAATCGCTGCGGTCATCGCCAGACGACCGTCCGAGTCGATGTTGATTTTGCAAACCGCACTCTTAGCCGCCTTGCGGAGCTGCTCCTCGGGAATACCTACCGCATCCTTCAAAGCACCACCGTGGGTGTTGATGATGTGCACATACTCCTGCGGAACCGATGACGAACCGTGCAGTACGATGGGGAATCCGGGAAGCTGTTTCTCGATCTCGGCAAGGATATCGAAACGCAGTTCGGGCGGAACGAGGATACCCTCGGCATTGCGGGTGCACTGCTCGGGTTTGAATTTGTTTGCGCCGTGTGACGTACCGATCGAGATAGCCAGCGAATCAACGCCGGTCTTCGATACGAAGTCAATCACGTCTTTGGGATCGGTATAGGTGTGATGCTCGGCCGAAACCTCATCCTCAACACCTGCCAAAACGCCCAGCTCACCCTCAACCGTTACATCGAATTGATGAGCGTAGTCAACTACCTGCTTGGTCAGCGCAACATTCTCATCATAGGGAAGGTGCGAGCCGTCGATCATCACCGACGAGAAGCCCATATCAATGCAGCTCTTGCACAACTCAAACGAGTTACCGTGGTCGAGGTGCAACACGATCGGAATATTTTTGCCCAACTCCTTGGCATACTCCACTGCGCCTTGCGCCATGTAGCGGAGCAGGGTCTGGTTGGCGTATTTACGCGCACCCGACGACACCTGCAAAATCACAGGCGACGAAGCCTCGACACATGCCGAAACGATCGCCTGCATCTGCTCCATGTTGTTGAAGTTGAATGCCGGAATGGCATAACCGCCTTTGATAGCCTTGGCGAACATCTCACGAGTGTTCACAAGACCCAGATCTTTGTACGATACCATAATAGTTTAGTTTATATTGTGAATTGTTTTCTCAAAAACCGCACAAATTTACTAAAAATTCTAAATAATAACCGCATTTTTCGAAGAAAATAAGAGCACGCCGAAAAATGTTGCAGAATCCCGATAGTTTTTTGTATTTTTGCGTGGATTTACGCAGACGAACTAAACTATAAAAACATACACACATGGCAGATTTCATTTATCAGGAGCCCTATCCTGTCGGAGAGGACAAAACGCAGTATCGTCTTTTGACGAAAGATTACGTGAAGGTAGTCGAATGTGACGGCCGTAAACTGCTGAAAATCGACCCCAAAGGGATCGAATTGCTGTCGAAAACCGCATACGAGGAGGTTTCGTTCTTCCTACGCGCGGCACATTTGCAAAAACTGCACGACATTCTCGATGATAACGAGGCTTCCGACAACGATAAATTCGTGGCCTACACGATGTTGCTGAACCAATGCGTATCGGCCGAGGGAGAACTCCCCACCTGCCAAGATACGGGTACGGCCATCTGCATCGGCCACAAGGGCGAGGATGTTTACACAGGAGCCGATGATGCCGCTTGCATTGCACGTGGTGTCTACGAAACCTACAACGAGCGCAACCTGCGCTACTCGCAGGTCGTCCCCTTCACCATGACCGATGAGAAGAATTCGGGAACAAATCTTCCGGCACAGATCGACATCTACGGCGGAAAGCCCGGCATGGAGTATGAGTTTCTCTTCATCACCAAGGGTGGCGGCTCGGCCAACAAAACATTCCTCTACCAGCAGACCAAAGCGTTGTTGAATGAGAAATCGCTGACCGAATTTATCAAAACCCATATCAAAGACCTCGGCACATCGGCCTGCCCTCCCTACCATTTGGCATTGTGCATCGGCGGTACATCGGCCGAGATGTGTCTTTCGACCGTAAAGAAGGCCTCGGCCGGTTACCTCGATGAACTGCCCACTTCGGGCAACGAGGGCGGACGCTGTTTCCGCGATCTCGAATGGGAGGAGAAAGTGCTGAAAATATGCCGCGAAAGCGGTGTAGGCGCACAATTCGGTGGAAAATATCTGGTACACGATGTGCGCGTGATCCGCGCACCACGCCATGCCGCATCGTGCCCCGTAGCCATCGGCGTAAGTTGCTCGGCCGACCGCAACATCAAGGCGAAGATCACCCCCGAAGGCATCTTCCTCGAAGTGTTGGAGAAAAATCCGGCACGATTCCTGCCTGCGGAGGCTCCGGCTATGTCGCCCGCCGTGGACATCGACCTTGATGAGGGAATGGAGAAGGTACGCGCAATCCTCACCAAATACCCGATCAAAACCCGTCTGAATCTCAAAGGTACACTGATCGTGGCACGCGACATCGCCCATGCACGCATCAAACAGATGCTCGATGAGGGAAAACCCATGCCCGAATATTTCAAGAAACACCCCGTTTATTATGCCGGCCCGGCCAAGACTCCGCAGGGGATGGCATCGGGATCATTCGGCCCGACGACCGCCGGTCGCATGGATCCCTATGTCGACCTGTTCCAGAAGAGTGGCGGCTCAATGGTCATGGTGGCCAAAGGCAACCGCTCGCAGGGTGTGACCGATGCCTGCAAGGCAAACGGTGGGTTCTACCTCGGTTCGATCGGAGGCCCGGCCGCTATTTTAGCGAAAAACTCGATCAAATCGGTCGAGGTGGTCGACTTCCCCGAATTGGGCATGGAGGCCGTGCGCAAGATTTATGTCGAGAATTTCCCCGCCTTCATCATCGTGGATGACAAGGGCAACGATTTTTTCGCCGATTTTAAGCACTAAACACCAGCGACAAAGAGGAGCAGATTAATCTTTGCATTAAAATCGCTCCTTAAATAATAAGTAGGTCGAAACATACGTTGTAGGATCGATGAAAGATTTTATTTCGAAACTTACATTTACAGCACTTTGCGTGCTGGTAACCTTCTCGGCAATTGCGGCCGAGAAGGTTACTTTCGAAGTCAATACTCCGCTGACGGTTGCCGTCGGCGAAGCATTCCGTGTCGAATTTTCGGTGAACGCCAAGCCCGACAACAACTCGTTCAAGGCACCTTCGTTCGACGGATTTGAGGTATTGGCAGGGCCAGCTCTCTCAACTGGACAATCGGTACAGATCATCAACAACACGATGACCAAGTCGATCAGCAACACCTATACGTATGTGTTGCAGCCCAAAGCGGCCGGCACCCACACGATCGGCGCGGCAGAAATCGCGGTGGAGGGGGTGACTTATCGCACACGCCCACAACCCATTGAGGTAGTCGACGAAGGCGGGGGATCTTCGCGTGCAAACGCATCGGCCAATTCGCGCCGAACGGATGACGAGGAGGACAATGCCGACTTACAAAGCCGCATCGGTCGCAACGACATTCTACTGCGCGCAGTCGTATCACGCACCTCTACCTTCAAGAACGACCCGATTCGGGTCACCTACAAACTCTATTCGCGGGTTCCCTATGTCAACATCGTCCCCGAATCATCCCCTTCGTTCAATGGATTTTGGGCTCAGGATCTGATTTCAGATCCCAATTCGTTGCAACCCGGCCGCGAGAGCTATAACGGCAGCGTCTACAACACACAGATCCTCTACGACTACCTGCTCTATCCGCAGCAGACCGGAGCCTTGACGATCGACCCCGTGGCGATGACCGTCACGGCGCGCGTGATTGTTCAGAGCCGGCGCAACATAGATCCCTTCTTCGGAGGGGGTCATGAGGTCTACGACGTGCCACGCAAGGTGCAGAGCCAACGTGTTACGGTCAATGTCAAGCCCCTTCCGGCCGGAGCTCCGGCCAGTTTCACAGGGGCCGTGGGCAACTTCTCGATGGATGCCAAGTTACCCACCGAACGGATTGCGGCCAATTCGGGAGCGACCTTTACGGTCAAAATCTCCGGCACGGGAAACCTGACCTTCGTGCAGGCGCCCAAATTGCCGTTGCCCACCTCGTTCGAGCAGTATAACGTCAAAACAACCGAGTCGATCAACGCCTCGCCCTCCGGAATCTCCGGCTACCGTCAATTCGAATACCCCTTCATTGCACGCGCCGAAGGAACCTACGAGATCGAACCGATCGAGTTCTCCTATTTCGATCCGCAGCGCATGCAATATGTGATCCTCAAATCGCGCCCCGTTACCCTCGACATCACCCCCGATGCCAAAGGCGGCACAGATGCGGTGGTCATGCAGGGTCGCGGTATGTCGAAAGAGGAGGTCAAATTATTGGGACAGGATATTCGGTTCATCACATTGGGCGCAGCACAACTGCATACCGGCGATCGACCACTGCTGTTTAGCGGTCTATATTGGGCTCTGTTGGCCGCCATCTTCGCCCTCTTCGGAGGGGCCTACGCATCCCTGCGCAAGCAGATTCGCGAATCGCAAAACATCGTCCTGATGCGCGGAAAACGAGCCAGCAAAGTAGCCGTACAACGGTTCCGTGCCGCCAAAGGATTCATGGAGCAGCAAAATCGCCACGCTTTCTACGAGGAGATGCTTCGAGCATTGTGGGGTTACATGAGCGATCGTTTCAATATTCCGGTGGCCAACCTCACCAAAGAGAACGTGCGCGAAGAGCTCTCTAAACGCGGCGTGTCATCGGACGAAGCCCAACGCTTCACGGCAATCATCACCCAATGCGATGAAGCTCAATATTCGCCATCGGCATCGGCACAGATGAACGAGGTTTATACCGAAGGGGTCGATCTGATTTCACGCATCGAGGTGGTTATCAAAAGATAGAAAGGAGATTAATCATGCGAAAATACCTCATCATAAGCATCTTGCTATTATTTTGCGGATCGGTCTACGCCCAGCAGGACAGCCTGTCGGAGAGTACCGCCGCGCAACCCGAACAAGCAGCTCCGAGCGTTGAACCCGATACCGAGCTACCGGTCAACACGCTTTGGGATCGCGCCAACACGGCCTACATCAACGGCGATCACCATACGGCAGCTATGCTCTACGAGCAGATTGTAGCCCGAGGCATGGGCTCAGCAAAGCTCTACTACAATCTGGCGAACGCCTACTTCAAAGAGGAGCGATTCGGCAAGGCGATTCTCTACTACAACCGCGCCCTGCGGCTCGCTCCGGGGAATGACGACATCCGCTATAATCTGAGTGTCGCCGAGGCTCGCACAAAGGACAACATCGAACGAATCCCCGAATTTTTCGTGATCAACTGGCTACGCGCCGCTCGTCACACAATGGGATGCACGGCGTGGACAACACTCTCCCTGGTCGCTCTGATCACGGCCTTGGTGCTGTTTCTGTTCTACCTGCTTTCGCAGCGACTGGTGCTCCGCAAAACGGGATTTTACGGGACAATGGCGGCCATGCTGCTCTTTATCTGCGCCACGTGGTTTGCAGCCGGAGCCCGCCGCGAAATGCTCGACCAGACGCAGGCGATAGTCATGTCGGCCTCTGTTGCCGTGAAAAGTTCACCCGATAAGTCAGCCACCGATCTTTTTGTGCTCCACGAAGGGACTTCGGTCGAGATCACAAACCGTTTCGACAATTGGTGCGAGGTGATGATTGCCGACGGCAAGAAAGGCTGGTTGGAGAGTAAAGCCGTAGAAACGATCTGACGCCCGCCTATGTCCCAACTTTTACAGGAGGTCGTTGGCGAGTTGTCGAAACTCCCCGGCATCGGACGCCGCACAGCATTGCGCCTGGCTATCCATATGCTCCGCATGGAGAAGGAGTCGGTTGGCGACATGACACAGAGCATCGACCGTTTCCGGAATCAGATTCAGTACTGCACGCGGTGCAACAACCTTTCGGACGAGGCAATTTGCCCGATCTGCGCCGATGACGAGCGCGACCACAGCACAATATGCGTGGTCGAACAGGTTGCCGATGTCATGTCGATCGAAAACACCCGCCAATATCGGGGGTTGTATCACGTGCTCGGCGGTGTGATCTCACCCATGCAGGGAATCTCGCCCTCCGACTTGAAGATCGACCTGCTATGCAGCCGGATTGAAGCCGGAGGGGTGAAAGAGGTCATTCTGGCCATCTCGACCTCGGTCGAGGGAGAGACCACCCTCTTTTACCTAATGAATCGGCTACGCCGCTATACGGGTCTTAAAATCACCTCGATCGCACGCGGCATCGGCTTCGGCGACGAATTGGAGTATGTCGATGAATTGACGATCACTCACGCGCTGCTCAACCGGCGCGAGGTGGAGTAATAAGTCCGGAGCAGGGCTCCCTATCCCGGCACAATCATCCTAAAAAACGAATATACCCCAAGAGCCTCTCTACAATGCGTGGAGAGGCTCTTGGGGCATAGTATGGCACGACTTAGACCGAAGAGAGTCGGCAAGATCGGCACAGAGGACGGCTCTCGATCCGAAAACTCGGCTGTTAATGCTGAATACTTTGGAATATGGCCGAAACCTCACCGTTAGAGAGCAGAATCAACATCGGTCCATCCATATCGTAATGAGTTGCCGATTCGAGTGCGCGGAGGTAATGTTGCTCCAATTCCAAATCGGGACAAGCCATGCGGGTACTCCCTAACGGCCCAATTTTCAAAGCTCGCTTATCATCGGTCGTGAAGCTGCCCGTCAATCGGTTGCAGGCACCGACCCCCGACACACGCCCCCCCTCGGCAAGGAGTGTTAAGGTGAATCGACCCACCACAGGTTGGACTTTCTGGCCACCCAACTGGATGAGTTGCCATTCGGTTCCTACAAGCGGACGACGTGTTTTGCGCTGGTAGGAGCGGCAATGACAGCAACCCGCTAAGGTTGCCGTGATTAGCAGGATGCTTGCGATTTTGAGGAAGGATTTCATCGTTTTTTATCTTTTATTACACTGCAAATATAGGGAATAAATTGTATCTTTGCGGTAAGATAAACATCATCGATCATGAAAAAAATCATAGCATCCCCCCATGCTCCCAAAGCGGTCGGCCCCTATTCTCAGGCCATTGAAGCCAACGGAACACTCTACTTATCGGGACAATTACCGATTGATGCCGCCATCGGCAAAATGCCCGAAGGCATCGATGCCCAGACTCGCCAATCGCTGACAAATCTGGGTCACATCCTCAAAGAGGCCGGATACGACTATTCGCATGTGGTGAAGACAACGGTTTTGTTGCAGCATATCAGTGACTTTGCCGCGATGAATGCCGTTTACGCCCAATATTTCACATCCGAGATGCCAGCACGCATCTGCTACGAAGTGGCTGCACTTCCGATGGGTGCGCTGGTCGAAATTGATGCGATCGCCACAAAATAAAGTTACCGGTTTCGCATAAAATCGCGTTCCGTTAACATGGGACGCGCTTTTTTTCGGTTTGTAAATAACTTGTGAATAAAAAGGGCTCGCAACGCTATTTTTATTCGTAGAAATATAGCAATTTTGTAAAGTCGCCATTTGCCGCGATTTATTTAAGCAATTGAATAGAAAAGAGATAATCATGTCGAAAGTTACCAAAGAAGAAGTTCCACAGAGGGTTGATTACAACGAGGCTGTTGCCGAATCGAAACGCTATTTCGAAGGCGATGAGTTGGCCGCTACGGTGTGGGTCAGCAAGTATGCGCTGAAAGATTCGTTCGGAAACATCTACGAAAAGTCGCCCTACGAGATGCACCAACGCATCGCCGGCGAGATCGAGCGTATCGAGCGCAAATACCCCAATCCAATGTCGAAAGCAGAGGCATTCGAGTTGCTCGACCACTTCCGTTATGCCATTCCGCAGGGCGGCCCGATGACCGGCATCGGCAACAATTTCCAGGTAGCTTCGCTCTCAAATTGCTTTGTGATCGGCCACAAACATCCGGCCGACTCCTACGGCGGCATCTTCCGCATGGACGAGGAGCAAGTGCAGTTGATGAAGCGACGCGGTGGCGTGGGGCACGACCTCTCGCACATTCGCCCCTCAGGTAGCCCCGTGCTGAATTCGGCACTTACCTCGACAGGTATCGTACCGTTTATGGAGCGTTACTCGAATTCGACCCGCGAGGTGGCACAGGATGGTCGCCGCGGCGCACTCATGCTGTCGCTCTCGATCAAGCACCCCGATGCCGAACACTTTATTGATGCCAAAGTCGATACGGGAAAGGTGACCGGCGCAAACGTCTCGATCAAGATTGATGACGACTTCATGCGCGCGGCTATCGCCGGCAAGAGCTACCACCAACAATTCCCCATAAACGCCGAAAAACCGAAATACGAGCAGGAGATTGATGCCAAGAAACTCTGGGAGAAGATCATCCATAATGCGTGGAAATCGGCTGAACCGGGGGTGTTGTTCTGGGACACGATCCTGCGCGAAAGTGTACCCGACTGCTACGGTGACGAAGGGTTTGTCACGGTGTCGACCAACCCTTGCGGCGAGATTCCGCTCTGCCCCTACGATTCGTGCCGTCTGCTGGCACTCAATCTCTTCAACTATGTAGACAACCCGTTCAAAAAGAGTGCAACATTCAACTTTGCGAAGTTCAAGGAGCACGTAAGCAAAGCGATGCGTATGATGGACGACATCATCGACCTCGAATTGGAGAAGGTGCAGCAGATCATTGAGAAAATCGCTGCCGACCCCGAAGACATGGATGTCCGCCGCGTTGAACTCGAACTGTGGAAAAAAATTCAAATGATGGCCGAAAAGGGTCGCCGCACGGGATTGGGTATTACAGCCGAAGGCGATATGCTCGCGGCACTCGGTCTGCGTTACGGAACCGATGAGGCGACGGCTTTTGCCGTCGAGGTGCAGAAAACGCTCGCCATTGAGGCCTATCGCGCCTCGGTGAAGATGGCGACCGAACGCGGCGCATTCCCCGTCTACAACGCAGCCAAAGAGGTCAACAACCCGATGATTGCCCGCATCCGCGAGGCCGATCCGGCTCTCTACGAAGAGATGGCCAAGGTAGGTCGCCGCAATATTGCCATGCTGACGATCGCACCCACGGGAACCACCTCACTCATGTCGCAAACCACCTCCGGCATCGAACCGGTCTTCCGCACGGTCTACAAACGCCGCCGCAAGATCAACCCCTCGGATCAGGATGCACATGTCGATTACGAGGACGAAACCGGTGAAAAGTTCCAAGAGTATAACGTTTACCACCACAACTTCGTCAACTGGCTCGCCGCCAACGGCTACGACACATCGAAGCTCGCCTCGATCTCCGATGCCGAACTCGACCGCTGGGTATCGGCATCGCCTTACCACGGCGCAACGGCCAACGATATCGACTGGGTGGCCAAGGTCAAGATGCAGGGAGCGATTCAGAAATGGGTCGATCACTCGATCTCGGTAACAGTCAATCTGCCGAACAACGTGTCGGAGGCCTTGGTAGCCGATGTCTATCGCACAGCATGGGAGTGCGGTTGCAAGGGGGTCACGGTCTATCGTGACGGCTGTCGTGACGGCGTGCTGCTCGACAAAAATTCGAAGAAAAAGCAGTGCGAAGAGCATCCCTCGCAGACACAGAAACGCCCCAAATCAATTCCGGCCGACATCGTTCGTTTCAAAAACGGCACGGAAGATTGGATTGCCTTTGTCGGTTTACAGGATGGTCGCCCCTATGAGGTCTTCACCGGAAAAATCGAGGAGGATGCCATGTTCATTCCGCGCAAGATCAACAAAGGATATATCATCAAGGTACGCGAGGAAGATGGTTCGAAACGCTACGACTTCCAATATACCGATCGCTACGGTTACACCAATACCATCGGCGGCATCTCACGTCTGTTCAACGAGGAGTTCTGGAACTACGCCAAACTGATCTCGGGCGTTCTGCGCCACGGCATGCCGATCGAAAAGACGGTATCGCTGATCGAATCACTACATCTGGACAGCGAGTCGATCAACACGTGGAAAACAGGCGTTTGCCGCGCATTAAAACAGTACATTACCGATGGAACCAAGTCCAAAGGCAAATGTCCGAGCTGCGGGCAAGAGCACATGGCCTACCAAAACGGCTGCCTGACATGTATGTCGTGCGGATATTCAAAATGCGGATGATGCACGCAAAATATTAGCAAACAAATATTTGCAAATCACATTAAATAGTTAGATGAACCAAAAATCATCTAACTATTTTTTTTGGTGAAAAAGCCGCGCCAGATTGCACAACGTTTCATTTATTTATCTACATTTGGCCGGTCAAAAACCACATTTGCATGAATAGCGTATTTATCTTGCTCCACAGTCTGAACGACTGGAAACCTTACTGCGAAACCGATTCGCTGATGACCGTAGCCGATTACCTCGAACACCGCTACGGCGATCGTGCCCCGAAGGTAGTCATCAACCTCAGCGATGACTACTCCTACAACTCGGAGGGTTATTACGCCTCGCTATTGGCGCAGGCACGCGGACACCGCGTCATCCCGGGGGTTGAAACGCTCAACAAACTCGAATCGGGAGCCGGATTCCGCATGGATCATAACCTCCAAAAGATTTGTCACCAGTGGATCACACGCAATGAGATCAACGATGAGGCGTGGCGCATGAATATCTATTTCGGCACCTGCAAAGAGAAGGGGCTCGAAAAGATCGCCCGCTACATCTTCGACCTCTACCCCTGTCCGATTCTTCAAGTGGTCTTCAACAACCACGCCCGCAACCAAATCGAGTCGGTACAGGCTCTTTCACTACGACAATTGACCGATGACGAGCAGGACGACTTTGCCAATGCGCTGGATTGTTTCAACAAGAAGGTGTGGCGCACGCCGCGCACAGCCAAACCGGCACGATACAGTCTGGCCATTCTCCACGATCCGGCCGAGAAGTTCCCGCCCAGCGACAAGGATGCCATGAACAAATTCCTCGAAATTGCGCGCAAGATGAACATTCACGCCGAGTTGATCACCGAGGATGATGCCAATCGGCTTATGGAGTTCGATGCCCTCTTCATTCGCTCGACTACCGCCCTCAACCACTACACCTACCGTCTGGCACAACGCGCCGCAATGAACGACATGCCCGTGATCGACGATCCCGAATCCATCATTCGGTGCACCAACAAGGTCTATCTCTGCGAGCTGTTCGAGAAGGCTCACGTACCGGCCCCGGCCACACGGCTACTCTTCCGCACAGACGAAAATAGCTTCGCACAAGTCAGCAGAGAACTCGGTTCGCCCTTCATCTTGAAGATTCCCGATGGATCTTTCTCGGTCGGCATGCACAAGGTGGCCAACGAAGCGGAGTTCCGCGCCGCACTCGATGAGATGTTCGCCCACTCTGCCATGTTGCTGGCGCAAGAGTTTATCCCCACAGAGTTCGACTGGCGGGTGGGGTTGTTGGACGGCGAGCCGCTCTTCGCCTGCCGCTACTACATGGCCAAGGGGCATTGGCAAATCTACAACCACGCACACGATGACACAGGAAAAAATCTTTGCGGGGCTTGGGACACGGTTCCCATCTATAACGTGCCACAAAATGTCCTCGACACCGCCATCAAAGCCGCATCGTTGATCGGGAAAGGGCTCTACGGAGTCGATTTGAAGGTCATCAACGGCAAAGCAAAGGTCATTGAGATCAACGATAACCCCAGCATCGACCACGAAGTCGAAGATGCCGTGCTGGGAGATGAGTTGTACTACCGGATATTGAACCATTTTGTCCGCCAATTGGAGAAGATCCACGCCCAATAATGAGACCCACGATCGTCATACGCCCCGCCGAACCGGCAGACGCCGTCCCCATAGCAGCCCTTGAAAATCGCTGTTTCGGGGCGGACGAGGCCTTTTCGCTTCGGGAGCTACGTTACCTCATCGGGCGAGCACAGGGAGCTTGTTATGTGGCAGTCGGCGGAGAACAGGTGATGGGTTACATCTCGCTTCTCACGCGCCGCAATGCGCGCAACCTACGCATCTATTCGGTGGCGGTTGATCTCGATGCTCGGGGTTTGGGCGTTGGCCAAAAGCTGATAGATGCGGCAAAACAGAGAGCCAAAGAGCATGCTCTGTCGGAAATAACACTCGAAGTGCGCACCGACAACGAGGCCGCAATTGCGCTTTATAGGCGCAACGGCTTTTGTCCGCAACGACGACTCTTGGCATACTATCCTGATGGAACCGATGCCCATCGGATGGTGCTGAGTATGGACGAAAAAGGTGAAATCGGACATCGCGGCGATAAAAATACAGAATAGTATAATAAATTAACAATCTGTTAATTACACGCATATGTATTTTTTTGTATGTTAATTTTTTGTTAACAATAAAGCTCAAATAAAAGTTCAACGGATATTTTAGCGTAATTTTGTTCAGAATTTGCACTAAAACCTATTCATGAGCGAAATTTACACCGTCATTGTCGGCATTCTGGGCGTACTTGCTATTTCAGGTCTTTTCGTCGGAGTTACAAACGACGCAGTCAACTTTCTAAATTCAGCGATCGGCTCCAAAGCCGCATCCATGCGGGTTATTCTGGCCGTCGCCTCGGTCGGTATCATTGTGGGCGTTGTGACGTCGAGCGGAATGATGGAGGTGGCGCGCAGCGGCATGTTCAACCCCGGTCTGTTCTCCTTCCACGAAGTGATGATGCTCTATCTGGGCGTCATGTTTGCCAACGTTATTCTGCTGGATCTCTACAACTCGTGGGGACTCCCCACATCCACCACGGTCTCTCTGATCTTCTGTCTGTTGGGTTCGGCCATCGCCGTCTCAATCTACAAAATATCGAACGACCCCTCACTGGGAGCCAGTGCCCTCGGTCAATTCATCAACACCTCGCGTGCGATGGGTATCGTGTCGGCCATTCTGCTCTCGGTGGTCATCGCCTTCACGTGCGGAACCTTGGTCATGTACGTTTCACGCGTGATCTTTACATTCCGCTATGCGGCCATCTTCAACCGATTCGGGGCTTTCTGGTGCGGCGCATCACTCACGGCAATCGTCTATTTCGCCCTTTTCAAAGGGTTGAAAACCGTATTAGCCGGACATGATTTCATCCGATTGGTGGACGAAAATCTCTCGCTTTCATTGCTGATCTGCTGGGGCGTATGTTCGTTGATCCTCTTCTTTATCCAGCGTTTTAAGATCAATGTGCTCCGTATCACCATTCTATCGGGAACCTTTGCCTTGGCATTGGCATTCGCCGGAAACGATCTGGTCAACTTCATCGGCGTGCCCGTGGCGGGATTCGAGGCCTACTCAATCGCCAAAGAGGCCGGCGATACCTCGATGATGATGAATCAACTCAACGAAAACGTACCCGCCAACTTCCTCTTTCTGATAGGAGCCGGCGCGATGATGATTCTGACACTTTGGACCTCGAAAAAGGCGATGCATGTGACGGAAACCGAATTGTCGCTCTCGGCAGCACAGGAGAACGATGTTTCGGAACAGTACGGTTCATCGGTACTCTCGCGCACCATCGTGCGCGCGGCTCTCAATATCAACAGTGGATTTGACCGCGTGATCCCACAGCGGTTGCGCGATGCAATTTCACGGCGTTTCGAATTTGAAGATGTCGAGCACAGCGGCGCTCCCTACGACATGATTCGCGCCACGGTCAATCTGACCACAGCCGCCCTGCTGATCTCCATGGCCACCTCGTTCAAACTTCCTCTTTCGACCACCTACGTCTGCTTTATGGTAGCGATGGGTTCGTCGTTAGCCGACCGAGCTTGGGGACGTGAAAGTGCCGTATATCGCATTTCGGGAGTGATTACCGTGGTAGCCGGTTGGTTTATTACGGCGTTGGGAGGTTTTCTGATCGCTTTTGTCGTGGGTCTGGCACTCATCTACGGAGGAATCACCGTCTTTATCATCATGACGTTACTTTGCGGTTACATGCTCATCCACAGCAATTTCATCAAGAAACAGAAGAGCAGCATGACCACCGAAACAAAGACCGAGACCAACGAAGACATCATCGCCGATCTACGCGAAGAGGTGTGCCGCACGATGGAGAGTGCCACGAAGATATACGACCGCACCCTGATTGCCGTCTTCAAGGAGAACCGCAAAGTATTGCGCGACATGGTCAAAGAGTCCAACGACCTCTTCTACCACTCGCGTGAACGCAAATATACGCTTCTGCCGACTCTCAAACGGCTCCAAAGCGGCGATGTCAACACGGCACACTACTATGTACAGGTGGTCGATTATCTCAACGAGATGACCAAAGCATTGATGCACATCACCCGTCCGGCTTTCGAACATATCGACAACAACCACGAAGGCCTGTCAATTGACCAAACCAAAGACCTCATGGCAATCAACGATGATGTGGAGTCGATCTATCGGCATATCAATCTAATGCTGCGCGATGGCGATTTTTCGGACATTGAGATGGTACTCACGCTGCGCGACCAACTCTTCGAGTCGATTGCCGAGGCGATCAAATCGGAATTGGGTCGTATCAACGCCTCGAAATCAAGCACCAAGGCCAGCATGCTCTACCTGACGATTCTGACCGAGACCAAAAATATGGTGCTGCAATCGCGCAACCTGCTTAAATCGCAGCAATATTTTCTCAACCACCGCACGGCTGCTGCCAAAACGTGGATCAAGACCAACTAAGCCCGATGGATATAGCCAAAACCAAACGGCGCGAAAATATCGCCGAATACATTCTCTACCTCTGGCAGTTGGAGGATATAATGCGCGCCCTGCAATTTAGCCCCGAAGCGATCTATTCAACACTCATCGCCCCTCGCAAAGATATTGGCGAGGATCAGAAACATCACTTTTTACTCTGGTACATGGAGTTGGCCAATCTGCTGCGCGAGGAGGGAAAGAGCGAAAAGGGACATCTGGAACATACGTTGCATCTAATCAACGACCTGCACGATCTGCACCTCCAATTGATGAAATTTCCCATAGGCGAACACTACCGCCAAACCTATGCGCATCTCGAACCCGAACTTCCGCGTCTGCGCAGTGTCTTGGGCAATCTGGGAATGAACGATACGGAGCTCTGCTTTCGGGCCTTGTACGCCGCAATGCTCTACCGCATTAAGGGCGAGGGCGAGAAATCGGCTGTCACCGACACCCTCGAATTTATTTCACCCGTCATTGCCGAACTATCGGCCATGCATGGCAAGGTCGAACGGGGCGAGGTTGATCTATATAAAGGTGTGAAAGAGTAAATTCTGATTTACGAACTTAAAATTGGGCTGCGCTACATGGAAACATGGCGCAGCCCAATCTCTTTAATCTATGATTAACCCCATGATGTAATCATTCATGTAGTAACCGTCGCCAATCGGGAAATCTCCTTCGCGCAGGTGGGTCATCCCCATCCGCTCGTAGAATCCCAAGGCGCGATTGTGGCGATTGACATGGAGTTCCATGCGACATGGTGTGCAACAGAGGCGGCGGATATGGGCAATGGCCTGCGTGAAGAGAAATTCGCCGACGCCACTCCCTTGAAAACGGGGCAGCACGTAGATTTTTTGCAGGTGAAAGAGATCCGCAGCCTGCCGTTCGATCGACAGGTAACCACACGGCTCGCCGTCGCAAGCGGCGATAAACCAATCATGACCGCTGCGCAACTGCGTGCGCAGGCTCTCGGCCGAATACATCCACGTCATCATGTAGTCGAGTTGCGCCGGTGTCAGAATTGCGCGGTAGGTGGCCGGAAAGACCTCATCGGCCATGCGGCGGATCAACTCAATGTCGGCCTCGGAGGCATGTCGAAGCGTTAACATAGCAACAACGAAAAAAGGCCGACACAAAGGTCGACCCTAATTCTTTTCGCAATGCACGAAACCTATGCGTACTTGAACGTCGATTCGTCCGATACGGTCAATTTCTTGCGACCTTTTGCGCGGCGTGCAGCCAACACCTTGCGACCGTTTGCGGTAGCCATACGGGTGCGGAAACCGTGCTTGTTGATTCTCTTCCGGCGCGAGGGCTGGTAAGTTCTCTTCATTGCCATAGCTATATCCTTTTTATTGTTTTAGACATTTTTACGGATTGCAAAAGTACAACAAAAAACTTATTCGCAAAAATATTTCGCGAAAATATTTCGTTTTAGCGGCCGAAAAGTCCGAATTCTGGCTATCTTTGTAGAAAAGAGCAATTGTATATCCGAAAATCGGGTCGTATTCGGCTCGGTTTGTTGCGGTTATACCCGAATCCCCAAATACCGGTTTTTTATGGCAATTTTCAAAGTCGAAGGAGGACACCGGCTGCATGGCAGCATCACCCCACAGGGTGCTAAAAACGAGGCATTGCAGATTCTCTGCGCCACATTGTTGACCCCCGAACGGATCGTTGTACGCAACATTCCGCAGATCCTCGATGTCATGCAACTCATCGAACTGCTGCGGCGCATGGGTGTCGAGGTCGAACAACTTTCGGAGGATACCTATGCTTTTACGGCACGCGAACTTGACTTCGACTACCTGCGCTCGGACGACTACCGGCAACGCTGCACCCGACTGCGCGGTTCGGTGATGCTGATCGGCCCCATGCTGGCCCGTTTCGGCGTGGGTTATATCCCCAAACCGGGTGGAGATAAGATCGGCCGCCGTAGGCTCGACACCCATTTTCTGGGTTTCCAGAAGTTGGGGGCGAAGTTCAATTTTGACATTGCCGATGAATTTTTCATGGTCGAAGGCAAGAGCCTGCGTGGCACCTATATGCTGCTCGATGAGGCGTCGGTAACCGGCACAGCCAATATCATCATGGCGGCGGTAATGGCGCAAGGGACAACCTCGATCTACAACGCTGCCTGCGAGCCCTACATTCAGCAACTCTGCCGCATGCTGAACCGCATGGGAGCCAAAATTTCGGGTATTGCCTCAAACCTGCTGACGATCGAAGGCGTCGAGGCGTTGGGCGGCACAGAGCATACGCTACTACCCGATATGATCGAGGTGGGCAGTTTTATCGGCATGGCCGCTATGAACCAATCCGAATTACGGATCAAAAATGTTTCGTTCGAGAATCTGGGGATCATTCCGGCACAATTTGCCCGCATGGGTATCCGTTTCGAACAGCAGGGTGACGACATCTACATCCCGCAGCAGGATCATTACAGCATCGAGACCTTCCTCGATGGTTCGATTATGAATATCGCCGATGCTCCGTGGCCGGGGTTGACCCCCGACCTGCTGTCGATCTTTTTGGTGGTTGCTACACAGGCCAACGGAGCGGTACTGATCCACCAGAAGATGTTCGAAAGCCGTCTGTTCTTCGTAGACAAACTGATCGACATGGGGGCGCAGATCATCCTCTGCGATCCGCACCGCGCAACGGTGATCGGCCACGACCACCGCATCCGTCTGCGCGCCACGCGCATGACCTCGCCCGATATTCGTGCCGGTGTGGCGTTGTTGATCGCCGCGATGAGTGCCGAAGGGGTCTCCACGATCCAGAACATCGACCAGATCGACCGCGGATATAAGGATATCGACGGCCGTCTGAATGCCTTGGGGGCGAAGATTACGCGCGTAGACGAGTGCAAATAACGCACATTCGCGCCTCTGCCTATCCGCAAATGCGGTGATTAGAGTCATTGCCATAAGCATCAGCAAGTGATGCCTCTATTGTCATGTATTCCTCCTAAAACAACAAACCAAAACCATAACCCTCACCTTTCAACACATTCATCATGATGAGATTTACCGCTATTCTATCGGCATTGACTGCCTTGTGCGTATCGTGTAGCCAACCGACTACCCAATCGGAACTCCCGACCTTCTCGATCTGGTCGGGCGATGCAATCGTCACCGACAAAACCGACAAAGAGATCGCACACTACCTCGAACGGTTGAAATCGTCCCATATCGAGGGACTGTTTCTCTCGGCAAGCAACGATCAATATGCACGCATCGTCCCCATCGCCGAGAAGATCGGGGTACAGATTCACGCTTGGCGGTGGACGATGAACAACGGCAAATACATCGCCACACATCCCGAATACTACCAAGTGAATGGCCAAGGAGAGAGTTGTGCCGAGAAACCACCCTACGTGGATTACTACCGCTGGTTGTGTCCCAATGACTCAACCGTAAGGTCAATGATCGCCGAAGAGTATGTCCGGCTGGCCGCGATCGAAGGCCTTCGCGGCGTACATTTCGACTATGTGCGTTTCTGCGATGTCATTCTACCGACAGCCTTGCAGCCCAAATATGGGTTGGTACAAGACCATGTGATGCCGGAGTTCGACTACTGCTATTGCGAACGTTGCGTGTCGAAATTCAAGCGCGAAACCGGACTTGATGCACATCACCTCACCAATCAGGCCGATACGGCACGTTGGAACGAATTCCGCTACAACGCGGTTGTAACGTTAGCCGACAGTATCGCAACGCTGGTTCATGCGGTCAACCCCGCCATTAAGGTAACCGCAGCCGTTTTCCCTACACCGGCCATGTCCCGTGAAATGGTGCTGCAAGATTGGGGACGTTTCGCCATTGATGCCGTCTTCCCGATGCTCTACAATGGGTTCTACGCGCAGGATTATACGTGGATCGGCGCGTGTGTCAAGGAGGGACTCGAAACCATGCCAGTCCAGAAACCGATCTATGCCGGCATCTTCATTCCCGACTGCAATACGCCGCAATCGCTCTCAGCAGCCATCAATTCGGCCATGGAGGCGGGAGCGAGCGGCATCTCGATGTTCGATTTTCCGGTTGACAACGATGAGTTGATGGCAGCCGTCCGCCACGAGTACGAAATCCGACAAAAATAGTGGAGCGCGCCATGAGACAAAAGATTGCCTGCTCGACGATCCTACTCGCAGCTTGGCTGATCGGGACGGCGATGACCAAAAGCCCGATTCAACCCCGCCACTATGACGCTGCTTTCGCCCGTTCAGCGATCCAGATTGACGGTTTGGCCCAAGAATCGGCTTGGGAACAGGTAGCATGGAGCGACTGCTTTGTCGATATCTGCGAAACGGACGCTCGCCACAAGCCGCTCTACGACACTCGCTTTAAGATGTTATGGGATAGCTCGTTCTTGTATGTGTACGCACACCTTGACGAACCCCACATATGGGCCTATTGCCGAGAGCGCGATGCGGTTATCTTCCATGAAAATGATTTCGAACTTTTTGTCGATCCCGATGGTGACGGCGAATTATATGGCGAATTAGAGATCAATGCCCTCAATACGGTCTGGGATTTGCTCTTGACAAAACCCTACAAAGAGTCCGGCCGGCCAATCGACAGTTGGGACATACAGGGACTTAACACCGCCGTGCACATCGAGGGGACGATCAACGACCCATCGGATGTTGATGCGTGGTGGGGCGTAGAGATGGCCATTCCGTGGTCGGTTCTCGAAGAGTTGAACACCCACACGGGTGCTCCTCACGTAGGCGAAACGTGGCGCATCAACTTCTCGCGCGTAAATTGGCAGACCGAAATCAAGGAGGGACGCTACGTGCGCAAGAGCGATCGCTCCGGCTCCAAGCTCCTACCAGAGTACAATTGGGTATGGAGCCGTCAAGATACGATTGCCATGCACGCCCCCGACACGTGGGGTTACCTACACTTTGTAAAATAAAAACCTATTGATTGACAATTCGTCACACCATACAATATTCACTCATGGAAGAACTCACACTCACCACGCCGGCTCTGCTTTTTTCAGCCGTATCGCTGATTCTACTGGCCTACACAAATCGTTTTTTGTCGTATGCCCAGTTGGTGCGCAACCTCAAAGAACAGCACCTGCAACACCCTTCGAAGGTGACTCGCGCGCAGATCGACAACCTTCGCCGTCGACTCCACCTGACTCGCACGATGCAGATTTTGGGCGTTTCAAGCCTATTTCTGTGTGTCGTAACGATGTTCCTGATCTATGTCGGATTTATCCTGCTGTCGGCCTACGTCTTTGCCGTGGCGTTGGTGTTGCTGATCGGTTCGCTGGGTATCTCAATCTGGGAGATCCAGATCTCGGTACGAGCACTCGAAATCCACTTGAAAGATATGGAGCAATAAACAGAAAGATGCCCCGACATCGCGTCGCTGCATCTCCCACTAACCTACTTATGTAACCTAAAACCAACTGTGAAACCAACCTGCGGTTTCAACACTACAAAGATACGGGGACGCTGTGACTATGTCATTGCGTCCCCGTTACATCTCCATGACAGCGGTTATTTTTTGCTTTCCAGAAAGTATTTCTGCGATTTGAGCAGATTGCGCGCTTGGAGCACCATGGTTTTGGTTTCGTTGAGAATACCCAGATAGAGCACCGATGCGCGCGTACTTACCTGCGGATCTTCGTGAATGCGGCGCAACTGATGTTTGATCGCCTCGGCAATCGTATCGAAAAGACGATCGCGCATCTCCAAGACTTGATCCAGATCCTCGAACTGCTTGGAGGCAAGCATATCGTTGATCTTGTCGAAGATTGCCTCCACCTGATCGTTAATTCCCATCAAATCGACAATCTGCTCCTTCGACAACCCCTCGTGGTTGTTGTTAATGTGCTCGAAGGTGGGACGCGTGATGTGGATCAACGCCTTGGTTACCTCCGACAGATAGTCGGTAACCTGCACATAGAAATGGCCCGTATCAATGTCGCAACTCTCCAACTTGCGAAGTGTGGGCATCAATCCATATTTACGGGTCTTCGCCTCCTCGTAAAGTTTATCGGAGGCCTGCACCATCTCACGCAGCACCTTGCGGTTCTCCTTGAAAACGGCCACCAACGTACGATCGTAGATGTGCGTAACGGCCTGCATCGTTGAACATACCTCTCCAATGCACTTAACCAGCACCTCATCGGGTGTCTCGGAAGAGATGATCGGCTGCTGTGTCTCGACTTTTTTGACCGCCGGCGTTGCGCGGTGGCTACGAATCAGCAACCATGCACAGAGCAACGTCAGCAACACGACAGCGATCCAACCGCCCCAAAGCAACAACGCCGTGACAGCCAACGCAATGACGAATCCGCCCAATGCCGTGATAAACCAACCCGAAATCACAGCCATCACGCCTGTAATGCGGTAGACCGCACTCTCTCGCCCCCACGAACGATCGGCCAGCGATGAACCCATGGCCACCATGAAGACCACATAGGTGGTCGAGAGCGGTAATTTATAAGAGGTGGCGATCGCAATCAGAATTGATGCTGCCGTAAGGTTGACAATGGCGCGAATCATATCGTAAGGAGCCGCCGAACGCTCCTCAATGGGCAGAGGCGCAAAACGCCGGTTGATGGCTTTCTGCACTCGTACCGGAACCATACTCGTCCATGCCGAATTCATAATCAGCGTCACACGCACCAGATTACGCGACACGAAGGTCGAACCGAAACGCTCCTCACCTTCGTGCTGCGAGGCGAGCGAAAGTTCTGTTTCGGTCACATGCTGTGATTTTTTCGAGAAAAAGAGCGTCAGCACCATAACCACTCCCGAAAGACCCAACATCAAGAAGTTGGCACGCGCCGGAGCAGCCAATCCCTCCATCATGATCTGATCCGAACCCGCATCGCGCGCCAACTGCCAAGCATCGTAACCAGCCAACGGCACACCGATAAAGTTGACCAAGTCGTTTCCGGCAAAAGCCAACGCCAGCGAAAAGGTTCCCGAAAGGATCGTGATGCGCATGATGTCGAAGCGCATGTGCTGAAAGATCCAGAGCACAGCCGAAGTTGTGATCCAAAATCCGAAGAGGGTGATAAAGATATGGTCGTTGACGTAGGTCGCGATGTCGGTCGGAATCAAACCGGAGCTTTTCAACCCTTTGAAGAGAGCGAAATAGAGAATTCCAGCCAACGAAATTCCGCACCAGAGAGCACCCCAACGGCGAAAGATCTGCGAATAACGAAACGAAAAGATCAAGCGCGAGATGTACATAAAGAGCGACCCTGCGGCGAAAGCCAACGCCACCGAGAGCAGAATGGCTGCGATGATGACCATCGCTTTACCCGTGTTGATAAACTGTGAAAGATCGGTGAGCGAGACGGCCGGATCGGCAGCGATGTGGAACAGCGCAGCAGCTACGGCAGCACCCAACAGACCGAATACCATCGAGACGGTGGTCGATGTCGGCAAGCCGAGTGTATTGAAGAGATCGAGCAGCAACACATTACCCAGCATCATGCCCAAAAAGAGCATCATGATCTCCGGAAAGGAGAATTGTCCCGGGTAGAAAACGCTGTTGCGAGCGACCTCCATCATGCCACTCGACGTAAAGGTCCCCACCAGAATACCGGCGGCGGCGACCCACAGAATAACACGACGAGGAGCCACGCGCGACCCAAGTGCCGAGTTGAGAAAATTGACGGCGTCGTTTGCTACGCCCACGACAATGCCCATCACGGCCAACAGGCCTAAAATGAGGACAATTGCAACGAATAAAGGTGTCATAATAGTATTGGTGTCTATCGGTTTTTATCCGATGCAAAGGTGCGAAACAGTTGTGACAAAACTATTACAACTTGATGTCTGCGTTATGAATGTTTTTGCAACGTGAAGACAAATTCCAACCCGCCCTGCTCGCGATTTCGCACCGAAATCGTCCCCCCGTGCATGACAACGGCGTTTTTGACGATCGACAATCCCAATCCCGTGCCGCCCAACTTGCGCGAACGCCCTTTATCGACACGATAAAACCGCTCAAAAAGCCGTTCCAAATGCTCCTCATCGACCCCAATACCGTTATCCGCAAAAAGAACCGTGCACTCCTTCTCGTTATCTGCAAGTAGCCGGATGAAGATATCTCGCCCCCCCCGAATAGGCTGCTGCATTATCAATAAGGTTGCGAAAAATCGAGCCCAAAAGGGACTGATTTCCGATCAAGATAACCCGTGTTGCAAAGTCAACATGCACGCGCAGCCGTTGCTCAGCAGGGCGAAGTTCCATATCGGCTGCCGCCTCGGCAATCAAATCGTTGAGCACAACCTCCTCGTGTTGAAATAGATGACTGGCCTCTTCCATGCGTGTAATGGTCGATATATCGGCCAACAACGTGCGCAGTCGCTGTGTCTGCTCCAAACTCTTTTTCAGAAAATCGGCTCGGCGTTCTTCGTCCAACTGCGGGTTGACCTGTATGGTTTCCAAATAGCCTTGAATAGCCGCCACGGGGGTCTTCAATTCGTGGCTGATGTTGTTGGTCAGCTGTTTCTTGATGCGAATCTTCTCCTGCTCCTCATGCAACATCAGCGCATGTTGACGATCTCGCTCGGCGGTGGTTTTTTGCAGACGCGCATAAAGCCGGATGATGTGGTTCGAGATGTCGCCCAGTTCATCGTGGGGAAATGTTTCGGTCTCATCAATCGCCTCTCCACGCTCGGCGCGTTGGGCAAAGTCGTTAAGTCGCGTGATGTTCTGTCCCAACCGCCGGGTGATGAAATAGCCGGCGACACTCATTAGCAGCGTCACCCCCAACATAAACCAGAGAAATTTACGGTCGGCTGCCAGCACCTCGTTCAACGACAGGGAGTAAGGGACGGCCGTGCGGACAACGATCCGATCGCCGCGCATGGCCGAATAGAAGTAATTTTTATGGGTACTTATCGAGTGGCGACGAATGGTGAAACCCGTGCCATTGGCCAACGCCTCACGTACCTCCGGACGGCTGCGGTGATTTTCGCTCGGCAACGTATCGAGCGAAGAGTCGTAGGTAACCAGTCCATCGGGGGTTATCAACGTCACTCGCAGTTCCTCAAAGGCCCGACCATGCCGTATAACCGCCTCGGAGGGGGGATAACCTTCGCCCAAGGCATCGAGCAACTGCATGTTGAGCAGTTGCAAACGGGCATCGAGCCGCTCCGCCTTGAACTTCTTCTCGCGGCCATATTGAAACGTGATGAAGCAGCCGACAATCGTCCACGAAAAGACAATCAGCAGCAAGAAGAGCCTCCGATGATAGGAGAGCCTACTCCTCGAAGCCGTAGCCATAGCCCAATCGCGTGATGATATGATCGCCGTAACGTCCGATTTTTCGGCGCAGGCGGGTGATGTTGACATCAATCGTGCGGTCGAGGACAATCACCTCGTCACTCCACACTCGGTGCAATATATCCTCGCGCGAAAAGACGACGCCTCGATTTTGAAGCATCAACGCCAATATCTCGAACTCTTTCTTTGTCAACGATATATCCTCGCCATCGAGGGAGCAACTTTTACGTTGCAGATTCATCACCAGCCCCTCGAATTCGATACATTGCGATGTCTGCTTCTGCGATGCGGCGCGGCGCAAAACACTGCGCACACGCGCCAACACCTCGCGTACAGAGAAGGGTTTGGTGATGTAATCGTCAGCCCCCAGATTCAGACCCGCTACCGTGTCATCTTCGGTATCCTTGGCCGTACAGAAGATCACAGGAACTTTGGCCGTTTCGGGTTTTGCTTTGAGCAGTTGCGCCATACGAAAACCGCTCATCTCGCCCATCATCACATCGAGCAACAGCAGCGAGTAACGTTCGGGGTGCATCTCCAATGCCTGTTCGGCACTAAATGCTACATCGACCTCATAGCCCTCAACTTCGAGGTTAAATTGCAAAATTTCACACAACGACGACTCATCGTCCACCACCAGAATTCTCTCTTTAGCCATATATTTCGTCTTAATCCGTGCGTCAAAATTACGGAACATTCACCGATGTTTCATCTTTCGCGCCGAGATTTCATGCAAATGTAACAAAAAAAGAGGCGAGAACTCCGTGAATCACGGCTTGTTATTGATCGCCCAGCACCTCCATCTGCTGCCGAACCGACTCTTCGTGGATAGCCTGCATCACGGTACGCATAAATTCGCGATCCATCCCCAATTGAACAGCCTGTTGGGCACGCCGTTCGAGGATCTCTTCGTAACGCTGTGCTTGGAGGATGGGCATGTTGTGCTCGCGTTTGTATTGACCGATGTCACGCGACACCCGCATGCGGCGCGTCAGCAGTTCCAACAGGTCGTTATCAAGTTTGTCGATCTGCGCACGCAGTTCGGTCAGATTTTCGGTGGTGCAGTTTTGCTCTCGAATAATCAGGTTACGAACGATGTAGGCCAAGGCTTCGGGGGTTACTTGTTGCGACTTGTCGCTCCACGCACAATCGGGCGTACAATGCGATTCAATAATCAAGCCGCTGAATCCCAAATCCATAGCTTGTTGCGACAGGGGTGCTATCAACTCGCGTTTACCGCCGATATGGCTCGGATCACAGAAAATCGGGAGTTCGGGTAGGCGGCGGTGCAATTCGATCGGAATCGCCCACATCGGATGATTTCGATAGAGGCTTTTGTCGATGGAGGTAAAGCCACGGTGGATGACACCAAGACGGTTGATTCCGGCGTTGTGGATGCGCTCCACGGCTCCGATCCACAGTTCGAGGTCGGGGCTTACGGGATTTTTGACCAACACCGGAACATCTGCACCGCGCAACGCATCGGCAATCTCCTGCATGGCAAAGGGGTTGGCTGCCGTGCGGGCTCCGATCCACAGCAGATCAACGCCCCCATTCAACGCGGCAGCCACATGTTCGCGCGTAGCCACCTCGGTCGATACATACATACCGGTCTCCCGCTTAACCCGTTGCAACCACGCGATACCCTCTGTGCCGACCCCCTCGAAGCCTCCCGGCTTGGTTCGCGGCTTCCACAAACCGGCTCGAAAAAGGTGAAAACCGGCCGCCGACAATTCGCGAGCCGTCTGCAACACCTGCTCTTCGGTTTCGGCACTACACGGCCCGGCAATGACCGCAGGACGACGCGGATCTACGCCGGGGAATTGAATAGGTTGAATCTCCTTCATAATCGTATTTTTTTAAATTTATATTTCGGGATTAGGACACTCGGCATACTCGCCCATGATACGAAACTCGCTGGTCAACGGACGTGCCGCCTCAATAGCTTGGCGATAACGCACCGGATCGTCGAAAGTCACATCGACATAAAACCGATACTCCCATTCGCGACCGATAATCGGCAAAGATTGAATCTTCGTCAGATTGATGCCATAGAACGAGAGCACGGTAAGCACCTTCGACAACGACCCCTGTGTATGAGCAAGTGTAAAGAGCAGCGAGGCTTTGTCGATCTGCTCCGGTTCGACAAAATCGGCAGCACGTTGGCGATCGGCGAGCAATAAAAAGCGGGTAAAATTGTGTTTGTTGGTCTCGATGCCGTGCGCAAGGATCTCCAACCCATACATCCGGGCGGCATCGGCACTACAAATAGCAGCCGTACCCCGCAAGCCACACGAGGCTATTTCACGCGCACTACCCGCCGTATCGTCACGTTCGACCACCTTCATGGTGCTGTGTGCCGAGAGAAACTCGGCACATTGCATCAGCGCAATCGGATGCGAATGCACTTCGACAATTTCGGCGGTTTGCTGACCGGGGAGTGCCGCCAGCACGTGCGAAATCCGAAGTTTTTGCTCACCGATAATCAACGCTCCACTGCAACGCAGCAATTCGTGATTAGGCAACAAGCTGCCGGCAATGGTATTTTCGATGGCTGCAATGGCCAACAGCTCGGTGTCGGCGGCAAGCCGCGCGAAGAGTTCATCGAAGGTCGCACAGGGAAGTACGGTGATCTCTTCTCGATCAAAATAGAGTCGGGCGGCAGATTCGTGGAAACATCCGGCGACACCTTGTATGGCAATTTGTTTCATAACTACTTTCGCAAACAAAAAATCCCGCTCTCAACGAGCGGGATCTCCGTATGATTCGATGTATATTTCTTATTTTATACAGTTAAATGCATGCGATCCCGCTTTTTCTCTCGGTATAAAAGAAAAAGTAATAAAAATAGTATGCAAAACCGTATGCTCTCATTGTCCGTGGACTTTTGTTGTTTGCAAATGTAACGATAAAATGACAAAAACCAAATAAAATTACGCTTTTTTTGAAGAAATACGCCGTTTAAACCGCCTACGCAGCTCTTTGCGTCGGCCAAAAAGCAGCCGAAAAAAGGTTCCGCGCAACAAGGTGTCATTGACATCCCAACCTCGCTCCTCGGCGTAGCGGTCGAGGATATAGAGAAACGAAACGGCCGGACACGACAACCGCCGCAGATTGACCATACACTTTTGCACGCTCAACGGACGGTTCGAAAATCGCATCCGGTTAATATCAATCAACTGGAAACAAATGACATTCGACACGGGATCTCGTTTCCAGAGGATATTTCCATGGTTAAAATCCTGATGCTCGATCCCCAGCTCATGCAGCCGAACAGCAAACCGCGCAAACGCATCAAGCACCTCGCGCGCAGACGGATCGAGCACATCTGCCGTTGCGATGCTCAACGGCTGATAGTCCGAGTGACGGGATAAGTAGTAACTCTCGCAAAGCAACCCTCGGCGATAATCGACCCGCCACGCAATCGGCTCCGGAGAGTCAATCCCCAATACACGCAGCCGCTCGGCATGCTCAAAAGCTCGCTGAGCCTTACTTTTGCGCAGAAAGGTATAGAGCGCAGCACGCCAACGATTCGGCTGTTGAAAAGACTTGACAACCAACGCCCCGATGGGGGTATCGAAAGTTTTGATCGTATTGCGACCACTATGTAACACCACTCCCTCCTGCGCAAACAGATCGGGTAATCGCTCTACAAAACTACGAATTGATTCACTCTCCGGATTGATATACATCTTCATAACAGATCACTTTGCGACAAAAATAGTACAAATAGTCCAGGTGCGACCTTTCAAAAACGGGGGGAAATTGCTCAAAAAAGGATAATTTGAGGCTTCGGAAAGAAAACGCGGTTGTCGAATAATCCGACAACCGCGTATAGAGCTGTTTACGAGACTTGAACTCGTGACCTCTTCCTTACCAAGGAAGTGCTCTACCACTGAGCTAAAACAGCAACATGCT
>CAYOKU010000020.1:0-35249 GCA_964404645.1 uncultured Alistipes sp. | reverse complement strand
TAAAATTCTCTCCATTATTACAACGTGAAAAAGCGCCATTTTTGGCATCATTACCCTATTTTTCAAGGATCACCGCTTCAACCTCTTGGACAATTCGTTGCGGTGTGATGGCGTGCAGGCAGCGGTAGTCGCCGTATCGACAGGCCTTTTTGCCAAAAACCGAACAGGGGCGGCAAGGCATGTCGGCCTGTAAAAGATGTATCGGGCTGCATCCGTAGCCCAAAAATCCCAGATCGGGGTGCGTAGCTCCCCACACCGACACCACCGGAGTTCCGACCAACGCTGCCAGATGCATGACCAGCGAATCCATCGAGATCACACAATCGAGGTTGGCAATCAGATCCATCTCACCGGCAAAACGTACCTTGCCGTACAATGCTGTGGCGTTAGCAAAGGTGTGCTCCTGTTCCTGAGCAAATTGCAATTCGCGACCGCCGCCACCGTGAATAAATACACGGTCATACCGCTCGCAGAGCAGGCGTATTACCTCGCGGCTTAACGCTTCGGGGTAGGTCTTTCCGGCTTGTGCCGAGAAGGGGGCGAATCCGACCCATGTTCCGTTTTTGGGGCCGAATGGGTTGGTATGTGGCGTTGCTGCAACGGGTTGCGGATCGTCAAAGACAAATCCCAAGTGCCGAAAGACATCACAATAGCGCAAAACGGTATGTCGCAAAGGTTGCATGCTGCGCCCGCCGCAGCGAATAAACTCTCGTTTCTCGGAGCGGCCTTTCCGGATGTGTGCTACCGGAATACCGTGCAGCCACATAGCAAGCCGAAAGGCCTTCGATCGCAAAACGCCGTGTACATCGGCCACAGCATCAACTCCCAACTGCCGAGCCTCGGCGGCCAGATGCCACATGCCGCAGAGCGAATGGTGCTTTCCGCGTGTGTCAACTTCTAAAAAATCGACATCAAGAGCTGCAAAGAAGGGGCGAAACATCGCCTGTGTAGCCACCGTGATTTGCAGATCGGGGTAGGCCGAGCGCAACGCTCTGAGTGCGTGGGGCAACATGGCGACATCGCCCATTGCCGAATTACGCATGACGAGCAGATGTCGCGGCTGTCTGCTATTTTTTCTGGGCATAGAGTACCGGGTTGAGTGCCGGATCGTTGTACATCTTCATCTGTTTGTAGCTCTTCATGTACTTGCGACCAGCTTCGATGTCTTCGATCAACTCCTCGATCGCTCCCGAAAGATCGACCTGTTGCGATAGCAGGACATCGAGTTTCTTTTGGCAAGCGGCGCGGTGCGCATCGTCCACATCGGTACGCGCAGCCTCGGCGGCCATGTGATAAATCTTCAACGCCAAGATCGACAGACGATCAATCGCCCATGCCGGAGTCTCGGTATTGAGCCGCGCATCGGCGGCTGGTTTGATCGTTTTGTATTTGTCGAGCAGGTACGAGTCGACATATTCGACCATATCCGTGCGATCCTGATTCGATTTGTCGATTCGTCGTTTGATTTTGAGAGCCTCTACGGGGTCAATCTGCGGGTCGCGGATAATATCTTCAAGATGCCATTGCACTGTGTCGATCCAATTTTTGTGGTAGAGCAGGTGGTCGATTGTTCCGGCCGTGTAGGGGTTTTCGATCGGATGATCCACATCATCCCAGCGGTGATAGGCATCAATTGCCTCCTTGAAAATCCGGTTTGCATTCTCGGTAAACATAGGCTTTTGTTTTTTGATTGTATTTTTCGTCGGAATATTATATCTTTGTCCGTAATCTTTAAACAAAGTTAATGAACTTTTCCAAAAAAGCAATATATCTTGCCGTAATCCTTCTCGGTTCGGCCGTAGTTGTGCAGGCGCAATCCCGCGGTACGCGCATCACGCGCGAGGAGTATGTGGATCGTTATAAGTCGATCGCCGTGTCGCAAATGGAGCGTTACGGCATTCCGGCCAGTATCACCATGGCGCAGGGCATGCTCGAATCGGATTGTGGCAATAGTTTTCTCTCTACCCAATCGAACAACCACTTTGGCATCAAATGCAAAAAAAACTGGACGGGCGAACGCATCTTTCACGACGATGATGCCAAGGGTGAATGTTTTCGTGCATACCCATCGGTCGAAGCATCGTATCACGACCATGCCGAGTTTTTGGATACGCAGGCGCGCTACGATTCGCTCTTTGCCTACTCATCGAGCGATTACAAAAGTTGGGCGCGCGGACTCAAAGCGGCGGGTTATGCCACTGCACCCGATTATGCGCAGCGATTGGTGCGAATCATCGAGGAGAATCAACTCTACCTGCTCGATAGCCCAGACGGCGAACGACTTTACGCATCACGCCACAATCCGGCGGCGGTCAAAGATAATTGGTTTCCCGACCAAAATAGCGGCGAAGAGTTGGCTTCGGCGACCAGTGCGGTCGATCCCGACAACTATCGTGTAACGATCAATGCCCACGAAGGGTATAACGTCTATCAGACCAACGGTGTCTATTACGTGTTGGCCAAAGCGGACGATTCGTTCGAAAATATCGGTCGTAAATTTCGGGTCTCGCCTCGCAACCTGCGCAAATTCAACGATCTGAAAGATAAAAAAGCCCAACCGATGCCCGACGAAGTGGTCTACATCGGTCGTAAACGTCCGCGCTGGGACGGCAATGCCCGTCACCATATCTGTCGTGCGGGCGAAACGGTCTACGCCGTTGGGCAATCCTATGGCATCCGCATGCGGTCGATTGAAAAGCTCAACCGCCTGAAACCCGGTGCGCAACTCACCGAAGGAGAGCAAATTCGCATTCAATAAAAACCCCATATCATGGAACCTTCCCCGTTACGAGCGGAAATACTCGAAACAATCATTCGTAAATCGACCCTTAAACAAAAGGTGTTCGATAACACTTTTTCGGCTTTCAATCTCCTGAAAGAGACCTTGTTGGAGATGGCCTCGGAGCTGGACGATGACCTCGACGGCAAACTCGACCGGCGCGTGCGGCTCGAATACCGCGACCGCGGTAAATTTGAGGCGCAGATTCAGATTGCGAACGACTTGCTGATTTTTCAGATGCACACCGATGTGTTCGAGTTCGAGCCCAATCATCCGCTTTGGCAGAACGCTTATGTGCAGGCTGATCGCGAGAACTCTTACTGCGGGGTGATTAATATCTATAATTTCCTCTCCGATTCGTTTAAATTCAACCGAAATGCCGATGAGGGCTATCTCATTGGTCGTCTGTTCGTCAATCGCGAGCGGTGTTATTTTGTTGAAGGTAAGCAACAAGGTTCGATGCGGGCCGCCAATTTCGGCACCAAAGAGATTGACCACGATGCATTGATCCCAATTCTCGAATCGGCTATCGCCTATTCGCTCGATTTTGACCTGCTGATGCCCCCTTACGATGGCAATAAGCGAGTTACGGTTGATCAGTTTAATACGAAACTCGATAACTCGAAGTTCGTGACCGGCAAGAGGTTGGGTTATGAGTTCGAGGTGGAGGATGTGTAACCTCTACACAATATGCCATCTCTTTCTCGGTTTTTTAAATTTTTTCTTTTTTTATTTTCAATAGTGAAACTTTGTCTTCTTCTGCTGTTCATCGGGAGTCTGCACTCGGTGCAGGCACAGCAGGAATATGCTGAAATGGCTCGTCTGCGCACAATGAACGAATCGGTGCGAGGGATTCGCTCGATGTCTGACGGTGAACATTACACCGCATTGAACAACAACGATATTCGGCGTTATTCGTATGCTGCGGCTGGCGACGGTGTGAGCCTTTTGCCTCCCTCTGCGCGATTGGATATTACCGATTATCTCTTCTCGCCCGATGAGCAATCGATACTTGTGGCCTCCGGCGCAAATCCGATCTATCGCCACTCCTACACCACCTCCTATTCGCTGGTGCGCGCTGGGTCGGTGGTGCCGGTGTTGCCTTCGGCCGATGCTCCGCGCGATGCAAGCTTTTCGCCCGATGGAAAACTCATTGCCTACTCCGATCGCAACGATCTCTATACTTATGATATTGTGCTCAAAACCACCCGTCGTTTGACCGACGACGGCGCGTGGAACAAGATCATCAACGGGACGACCGATTGGGTCTATGAGGAGGAGTTCGGCATCACTCGCGCCTATCAGTTTTCGCCCGACAGCCGCCGTATTGCCTACCTGCGTTTCGATGAGAGCGAAGTGCCGTTGATGGAGATGATGCGTTACGATGGCAAACTCTACAACCGCGCCTTCTCATTCAAATACCCCAAAGCCGGCGAACAAAACTCAATCGTAGAGCTCTGGGTAGCCGACCTTACGACCGGCAAAAAAGAGCGGATAGATACCGGAGTAGAACGCGATCAATACATTCCGCGCATCGGCTTTACCCCCGATGGTCGACTGTGGTACTACCGGATCAACCGCCGTCAGAATACCTTCGAAATGGTGGTCTGCGAACCGCACGGGGCACAACGCACGGTTTATGAAGAGCGGGCGCAGCAGTATGTCGAGCGGGTCGATGATAAAACGATCACCTTTGTGGATGCCGATCGCTTTTTAGTGCGGCAGGAGGGACACACCGGATTCATGCACCTCTATTTATACAGCATTCGCCGTGGCGTGCTTGCGCAGGTGACCCAAGGAAAATGGGAGGTGACAGAGGTGGTTGGAGCGACCGATAAACGGGTGTGGTATCTCTCGACCGAAACTTCGCCTCTGCGCCGCAATTTGTATAGCGTGCGTCTGGACGGCAAAGAGAAAAAACGACTCACAACGGGAGAGGGTTTCTATACTATTGCGCCGAGTGCCGGTATGAAATACTACATTTCGACCTTCTCGAATGCATCAACGCCCAATCGAGTCGAGATCTGCAATGCCGAGGGGAAAGCAATTCGCACGTTGGCAGACAGTCGTGCGCTGCGCGAGGAGTTGACCGCCGCACAACGTCCCGTGAAGGAGTTTTTTACCTTCACTACCGAACGCGGCGATACGCTCAATGCCTACGTGATTCGTCCGCGTAATTTCGATAGCACCCGCCGCTATCCGGTGCTGCTGACCCAATATTCGGGACCCGGATCGCAAGAGGTACGCGATCGCTGGTCGCTCGATTGGGAGGATGCGCTGGTTGATAAGGGTTATCTGGTGGTCTGCACCGATGGTCGTGGAACGGGCTTTCGGGGGGAGAAGTTCCGCAAACAAACCTACGGCCGTCTGGGGGCCTTGGAGGTTGAAGATCAACTTTCGTTGGCGCGTTATATGGCGGCACAGCCCTATGTCGATGGGGCACGTGTGGGTATCTACGGCTGGTCGTATGGCGGATTTATGGCCGTTAGCTGTGCGTTGAAGGGCTTCGGACTGTTTAAGATGGCGATTGCGGTTGCTCCCGTCACTTCGTGGCGTTACTACGATACGATCTACACGGAGATCTACAACAACCTGCCGCAACTCAATGCTTCGGGCTACGATGATAATTCGCCGATCAACTTTGCGCGGATGCTCGATGATCGAAAAACACGCCTGCTGCTGATTCACGGCACGGCAGATGACAACGTTCATTTCCAGAATACGATCGAATTGAGTCGCGCGCTCAACCGAGCCGGCAAACGATACGACATGATGGTCTATCCCGATCAGAACCACTCGATGTTGCCCGATGCAACAGCTCTCGTTCGTCAGAAAATGGTTGACTATACGTTACAACATTTGTAACCCCTCCCCAAAAAAAGATTGGGCTGCGCAAGATTCATCTTTTGCGCAGCCCAATCTTTTTTAGGAGGAGGCAATCTATCGCTTTAATTGCTCGTATCGTTTTTCGATCGTTTTCCAATCTATGCGATCCCACCATGCGGCCACGGCATCGGCGCGGCGATTGCGATAGTCGATGTAGTAGGCGTGTTCCCAAACATCCATGGTCAGCAACGGTTTCATACCGTAGCGCATCGGGTTGCCGGCATTCTGTTCGCTCACGATCGCCAGTCGACCCGACTTATCCTCGGCTAACCAGACCCAGCCCGATCCGAAGAGTCCGGCTGCGGCTTTGTTGATCTGCGCCTTCATCGCATCGAATGAGCCGAAACTCTGGTCAATGGCGGCCAGCAGCGCGCCCGTAGGAGCCGACTGGGGCGCAGGCGAAAGTTGATCGAAGAAGAAAACATGGTTCCAAGCCTGTGCAGCATTGTTATAGATGGCTCCATCGGCCGAGAGAACGATCTCTTCGAGCGATTTGCCCGCATAGGGTGTATCAACAATTAGCTCATTGAGCTTATTCACATAGCCGACATAATGTTTGTCGTGGTGGAAACGCAGGGTCTCCTCCGAAATCTGCGGTGCGAGTGCATCGTAAGCGTAGGGCAGCTCCTTTGGAGTGAAGGTGGCGGCCGGTGTGGTGTTTTGTGTCATCATCAATGCGATTAGAGAAACAATTAAGGTGTGCATGGCTTATCTTTTATTCGGTTGGTTCAAAAGCCCATTTGCTCTCCCCGCATACGGGGCAAATCCAACCTTCGGGCAGATCTTCGAAAGCTGTTCCGGCGGCGATACCGTTTTCGGGGTCGCCCAATTCGGGGTCATAGATGTAATCACAGACCGTGCAAAGATACTTTTTCATAGGCATAGGTTTTTTAAATGTATTATTAAATACGAACAAATTTGATACCCGATTCAAATATCACAAAAAATTTTTGTATTTTTGAAGAAACCAACCTATAAATTATTACTAAAACTATTTTTTGTATGACAATTCCTTATGCAGAGCCCTTCAAGATCAAAATGACCGAGGCAATTCGCACCTCCACCCGCAATGAGCGTGAAGCTTGGATTCGAGAGGCACATTACAATCTTTTCAAACTGCGTGGTGATCAGGTGACGATTGATCTGCTGACCGATTCGGGAACGGGCTCAATGAGTGACCGCCAATGGGCTGCGATGATGACCGGCGATGAGAGTTATGCAGGAGCCTCCTCATTTTTTCGGCTGAAAGGTGCGGTTGAGCGGATCTTCGGTATGCCGTGGTTTCTGCCCACTCATCAGGGGCGTGCGGCCGAAAATGTGATCTTCTCGGCACTGCTTACGGCGGGCGACATCGTCCCCGGAAATTCGCATTTCGACACCACCAAAGGCCATATCGAGTTCCGCCATTGCCACGCTATTGACTGTACGATTGATGCTGCGGCCGACACGCAACGTGAATTGCCGTTTAAGGGAGAGATGGATCTTGTGAAACTCGAAACCGTACTCAAAGCACATCCGCGTGAGAAGATCCCGTGTGTAGTGCTCACAATCACCAACAATACCGCTGGCGGACAACCTGTTTCGATGCGCAATATCCGCGAAACGGCCGAATTGTGCCGCCGCTACCAAATTCCCCTGCTGCTCGACTCGGCTCGTTTTGCGGAGAATGCCTATTTTATCAAAACTCGCGAGGAGGGTTATGCTGACAAGACGATCAAGGAGATCGTCCATGAGATCTACACCTATGCCGACATTATGACGATCTCGGCGAAGAAGGACGGTGCGGTCAACATGGGCGGATTTGTCGCGATGCGCTCCGAGGAGCTCTATAAGAAGGCCATGTCGTTCAATATCATGTTTGAAGGCTATGTGACATACGGTGGAATGTCGGGACGAGATATGGACGCCCTGGCGGTTGGACTGGACGAAAATACCGAATTCGAACAACTCGATGCCCGTATTCGTCAAGTGAAATTGCTGGGTGATCTATTGGATGAATACGGTGTTCCCTACCAACGTCCTGCGGGTGGACATGCGATCTTTATTGATGCCAAGAAGGTGTTGCCGAATCTGCCCAAAGAGCAGTTTATTGCGCAGACACTCGGTGTCGAACTCTACCTCGAAGCCGGAGTTCGCGGTGTGGAGATCGGTTCGATTCTTGCCGACCGTGACCCCGAAACCCACGAAAATCGCTATCCGGCACTCGAACTGTTGCGTCTGGCCATCCCACGACGGGTCTATACCGACAACCACATTCGGGTGATCGCCGCCGCATGTCGTAACATCTATGAACGTCGCGAGCAGATCACATCGGGCTATCGGATCACGTTTGAAGCTCCGATCCTCCGCCATTTTACGGTGGAGTTGGAGCGGGCATAACGGTCGAAAAACCGCCCGATAACTAATTTCTGGGGGTCGCTGAAATGCGACTCCCAATTTTTTAGTGGAGGGCTATCTTCTCTGCCGCAGGTTGTGCAGGATCGAGATGACCGAGGTGTCTTTGATCTCTCCGCGCCGTTTCATCTCGAAAATTGTGCGGATGATATATTTTTCGATATCGCGTTGCAGCCGTTTGTAGAGCGGGCACGAGGTGTAATTCTCATTATCGAGCAACACATCGCGAATCGAGCGCAATGAATTGTTGTAGTTCGACATCTCGTTTTTAAGTGCGACACCCCGTTTCTGAGAAGAGGTGATACGAGCGATGGACATGGCTCGCAACTGTTCGCAGACGGAGTTGAGTAGGATCATCACCACGTTGTCCATGAGTGTGTGGCCGTGCATGAACAGATAGGCTGTTTCGGGGGTCAAACCGCGGCTGCGAAGTTGCTCCTCGAAGAGTTTCATCGGCTCGATCATCTTGGGATTGCGTTGCCGCAACAGATCCTCCCGTTTAGTGACATTGCGCCGCAACCACGCCAACGTTTTTGCACCGTTGTCGTCCAGATCGAGATACCCCAATCGCACCGCCGATTTGAAGTCGATCAATGGAAAAACATTCTCCGAGGCAAGTTGCGCCGAAAAAGCGTACCACACAAACAGCGGATAGATCGAGCAGGAGTATTCGTGCATGAAGGTCACGAAGTCGAAGATGTGTGTGTCGTTTTTGGTCGCTTTGACACAGATATTGTGGAGCGTAGGGGCGTAGCAGAGGTAGTTCTCGGTGGCGTAGGCATAGGTGTGGAACATGTACTTTGCCTCGTTGACTTCGCGGGATTGGGGGGTGCGGCCGGCAAAGAGATAGTCAAAGTCGGAGTCGACACAGAGGATCAACTCCTCTCCCGAATGGGGGATCATCGACATCAGTACCTTCTTGCCTTTGGGTAGATCGCCGCGGTCGGGAACCGAGATCTCGAAACGCAGGTATGGGTTGCGAAAATGGTCAAAGATGCCGCGCCAGAAGGCGACATCCTCGTACCCCTCGACATAGACCTTCACCAACCGTTGGTCAGGGTTGACGGGGAGCGGTTGGGGCAACGTGTTGGGATCGATCGGTCGCGCAAACGGATTTATTTTGCGCAGTTTTTCGCGGAACTTGTTTGCCATAGCTTAACAAAGATAATAATTTTATTAAATTTGCGCAAAATAAGAGGCTGAATTCGACACTAAAAAATAAACGAACAACCGTCCAAATGGCAGATAATGATTGGAAAGCACGGCTCGGTATGGTCTATTCGACCAATCCCGACTTCAAATACGATACCGATGAGCAATCCGGACCCGCGACACTTCCGCCGCACCGGCAGAATCTGCGTGTGTGGCTTGATCGCAAACAGCGCGCCGGTAAGGTGGTGACATTGGTGCGTGGTTTTGTTGGCACGGAGGAGGATTTGGCCGAATTGGCGCGATTGCTCAAAACCCGATGCGGTGTGGGAGGTGCAGCCAAAGAGGGCGAAATTCTTATTCAGGGCGACCATCGCGAGCGAATCGTGGAGATCCTGCTCAAAGCGGGTTACTCTTGTAAAAAGGCAGGAAATTGAGTCCGATGATGAGTAGAAAAAAAACGTATCTGCCTCTTTTGCTGGTACTCTGTTTTGTCGTATTTGCACGACAATCCGCAAAAGCCCAATATTATACGTGGGGGTCGGATGCACCGATGAAGTGGTCTACGATCCGCACACCCGATGTGCGTATGATCTATCCCGATACGCTTACGGGCGTGGCGCGTCGCACACTCTACTACATTTTGGCCGAGCAACCCTCGATTAGTTACGGATTCAGCCACGGGCCGATGCGGATTCCGTTCGTGCTACACCCCGAAAATTTCCAGTCGAACGGATTGGTGATGTATCTGCCGAAACGTGTCGAATTTCTGACTTCGCCCGCTATTGAGGGCTATTCGATGCCGTGGTACAAGCAGCTGGTCGCTCACGAATATCGCCACGCGGTGCAATACAACAACCTCAATCGTGGGGTGATTCGCGTATTGAGTTACTTTCTCGGACAGCAAGGCTCGACAATCGGCCTGCTATGCATGCCGATTTGGGCAATGGAGGGCGATGCCGTGATGTCGGAAACCATGGCCTCATCGTTCGGGCGTGGATTGCAACCCTCGTTCTCGATGGGCTATCGGGCGATCGGGAATGTCGGTGCCGACCGGCGTAATCCAGATCGCTGGTTTTGTGGATCATACCTCGATTACATTCCCGACCACTATGAGCTGGGATATCAGGTTTGTTCGTATGCCTATGCTCGCTATGGAGAGAATATCTGGAATAAGGTTACCCGTTTCGGCGCGCGAAATCCCTATATGCTCGCTACGACCCGCATTGCCTTGGGTAAATACTATAAAACCGATGCTCGATCCCTGTTTCGCGCCTCTTTCAACGAGCTGTATCGCTATTGGGATTCGCTCCCTGTGCAACACGATACTGCACACACCCTGACGGAACTGCCTGCTAATAACTATACGACCTACCAATGGCCGTTGCCGTTGGCCGATACGGCTATTTTGGCGTTGAAAACCGATTATGACCGCCCATCTCGCTTTGTGATGATTGACCGCCGGAGTGGTCGAGAGCGAGTGGTGGCATCAGTCGGAATGGTGTCGAGTCGTCCATCGGTGGGGAATGGTCGAGTCTGGTGGACGGAGTACCGTCGCTCTACGCTTTTCGAACAGCGGGTTAATTCCCAATTATGTTACATGGATCTGCCCGATGGATCTCCTCATGCGATTGGAGGGCAACGTCGCGTGCTCTATCCTACTGTGGCGGGTGATCAGTTGGCTTGGGTAGAGTACAATCTCGATGGTCGCTATACGGTTGTCGTGGGCAAGGATCGCTACGATATGCCCGAACAGAGCGAATGTCACGGACTGGCTTGGGACAATAAAACCGTTGCTTTTTATCTGCTGGTGACCGATGATAACGGCATGCACATCGCGCGGATTGATGCCGAAGGATTGCACCCGATCACCGAAGGAGCCTATATTACCCTCTCGAATCTGCGTGCTGCCGACGGCAAACTCTATTTCGGGTCGATCGCATCGGGAAAGGACGAAGCCTTTTGCTATGACCTAATGGCTCGACGACAATATCGACTTACCGGCTCGACTTACGGCTCTTTTTCGCCGATGCCGACAACCGGAGGAACGCTCGTGACAACCTATGATCGCCGAGGGTATCGCGTGGCTCTGCAATCGGCCGATAGTACCCAAATAGAGGTTGCGCCCACGCGATTACCTATCAATTTAGTCAACCCTCCGCGCCCACGCTGGGATGTGGTCAATCTTGATACGGTGCATTATGTGCGGTTTGATTCACTCCACCAGAGCCGTAAATTCCGTTCGCGCCGCTATCGCAAAGTACCCAATCTGACCAATTTCCATAGCTGGATGCCGGTGGCCTTCAACCCCTTTGCGGCTGTTGACGAACACCGAATCGATCTCAATGCGGGCGTTACGTTGATCTCACAGAATCTGCTCTCGAATACCGAGGGCTACGCCTCTTATGGTTGGAATCGCCGCGAGGGATCGTTGCTTAACGTGGGGGTTCGCTATTTCGGATTGGGTGTGCATCTCGATTTCGATGCCTCATACGGAGGAAATCAACTTTTCTATTCGCTGGTGGCTGTTGATTCGCAAACCGGAAAACCGGTTTATCAGCAGCAGCCTGCCCCCCAGAAATACTACTCGGTGGGGCTTACTTCGACCTTACCGCTCTATTTTCAATGCGGTTATCATACACGCCAGCTCTCCGTGTCGGCCGGTTGGAACTACTCTAACGGTATGGTTGCCGATCTCGACAAGATTGAGTGGAGCAATGGTAGTATTCACAATGTGCAGCGAATCGGATTCAAGAAGGGGTTGCATAAAATTTTTGTCGGGGTAGGCTTTTCGGATCAGGTGCGTCTGGCTCACCGTGACTTTGCTCCGCGTTGGGGTTATACGCTCTCGACCAATTACACATTTAACCCTGCCAATCGACTTTTTAGCGATTTGATCGCTTTCTACGGGCGAGGCTATCTGCCAGGGTTTGCGGCACACAACTCGCTTATGATCGAGGCCACTTTCCAGACCTCGGTCGGTGGCTATAAATTTCCAACCGGCTATGCTCCGCTCAACTACAAATCGACACGACTCGTTCCGCGAGGGTTCGATTCTGCACAGATTTTGTCGAACAGCTATACGGCCTTGGCTGCTAACTACCAACTGCCGATCTGGTATCCCGAAGGCGGTATCGGCTCGGTGCTCTATTTCAAACGAATTCGTCTGAACCTCGGTGGCGATTACGCCCAATTCCGCAAACCGATCTCCCGAACGATGCAATGGCAACGCCTCTGGTCAGTCGGTGGCGACCTGGTCTTCGATATCAACGCCTTTCGCCAGCCGGCCTCTGCCACCTCTACCGTCAAACTCTCCTGCTATTACCCCTCCGAAGGCGGTGTTTGGTACGGAGTTTCGTTTGGATTGCCGTTCTGACGGGAAACATAAAATAGGAGCGGAAAGATTTCTATCTCTTTCCGCTCTTGTTTTATTATTTAGTCTGGATGATCAGTCGTTTTCCTCGAAGTAGGTCGTTATGGGTGATAAACGGACTGTTGAGTGGCTTTCCGTCATACGTAATCTTTATCGGGGCACGGCCATTACCTTTTTTTTCGATGGTAAATGTCGTGTCGTTTAATTTGAAACGAACACGATCGAATAACGGAGTGGTAACCAAATACTCCGGATCAGCCGGCGAGTAGGTGTACAACCCGATTGCACTCAGTACGTACCACGATGACATCTCCCCTGCATCATCCATTCCCGAATAGGCCAAACGGTGTTCGCCCATGTTGTAAAAATGGTTGAGCAGAGAGTCTATTATAACCTGTGATTTTTCGGGCTTGCCGATCAATGTATAGAGAAACGGCACGGTGTGGTCGGGCTGATTTCCGTGGCAGTATTGGCCGATGAACCCGGAGAGATTATGGGCTTCGTATCCTTTCCACGGTAGCGAGAAGAGCGAATCGAGTTTCTCTTCAAGCTGTTGCTTGCCACCGTAAAGCGTCACCAACCCTTCGGTATCGTGTGGTGCGAAGAATGAAGACATCCATCCTGTTGCCTCTCGATACATATAGTGATAGTAAGGAAAACAGGGGTCAAAATCGGTTACCCATGACCCATCGGCAAGTTTTCCGCGCATAAACCGAGTAGAAGGGTCATACAGGTTGCGGTAGTTCAATGAACGGTTGCATAATGTTTTGTAACTAAGTGAGTCTCCTAACTCTTTCGCCAGCCGTGCAACGGCATAGTCATCGTAACTATACTCTTGTGTTTTGGTGACACTGGCTTTGGCATCGGTATGAATCTCGACATGCTTTAACGGCAATTCGCAGATGTATCCTTTGTCGATATACTCCTGTAAGTAGGGCCGCGAGGGACCTTCTACCATAGCGTTGCGCAACATGAGGGCATAAGCGGATTGCACATTAAAATCCCGTAGCCCACGCAGATAACTACCCGTTACAAATACCGAAGCGTGGTCGCCGTGGAAAAAAGTAGGCATGAACCCACTTACACGGCCCATTTCGATGCAGGAACTGATCACATCACAGGCTACATCCGGAGCCAACATTCCCAACAAAATGAGTTTGTTGCGGTAATCATCCCAGAACGAAGGTTCGGTGTAGTAGCGGTAGTTGGCTTTGATAATCTCACCGGCGGGATTGGTAAACCTTCCATCAACATCGCTTCGCAATGCAGGCCAGAGCATTGAGCGATAGAGTGTAGAGTAAAACGTGCGGCGTTGTTCATCGCTTCCACCCGCAACATCTATTTTTGCCAAAAGTCGATTCCAGAGATCATCTCCCTCTTGATGTATCTCTTCAAACGATTTGTCGGCAATTTCGGTTTTTAAATTTTCTCGGGCACCCGCACGACTTACAAATGAGAAACCGATCTTCAACTCCAACGGTTTGGTTGCATTGCCGAACCGAACTATCGGTACAGCTCGCCCGTTTTCGGAGGGTAGAGAGTCGAGATTTGTGATTGGGTAGTTCGCCTCGGCATAAAAATAGATCGTCTGTCCGGTATTTTGATATCCCGAAAAAGAGTTTGTATCCTCCTGTGAGATCTCCCAATCGACAACTCGTTCGTTAGAACGCGGTAAATTGACCAATAGGTTTACCGAATTACCGCTGCAATAAGTGTATCGGTGATAGGCGGCTCGTAGCGAGGATGTCATTTCGGCATCTATGCCGTAGCGATTGAGAAAAACTTCGTAATATGCCGGATGTGCTTTTTCGCGACTGTGACTGTATGTCGAAGCGTAATCGGTCGATGAGATCTCCCCTGTGAAGGGCAGGATCGGTACATGGTTGAGGTTCCAATGCCCTTTGTTCGTGTGGCTGAATCCATAGATCAAGGAGTCTTCGTATTGATAGCCAGCTCCTGCACGGAATTGCGTTACGGGGCTGACCTGTACCATTGCATTCGGGAGCGAAGAGCCAGGGAAAACCTCGGCTCCCCATGTGCGACGTGTCGGCCGGAATCCCAATTCAACACTATCCCAAAGGGTCTCTGTTCCCAGCATCGGATTGACCAGATCGGTGTAATGCCCTGTCTTTGCGATTGGACTGCAACACACTGTGGCAAGTGCGCAGCCAATTATCCATATTTTTTTCATATAGTTACAAAAAATGAGCGGCTCGACTTCCGGGTGGAGTAACCGAGCCGCTTGTTAATTGATTAAAAAAACGTTAATTTACTCTTTACGAGGATCTTTCAATACATTCATAGCTTCCATCAGGGTGGCTCCACTTGTCTGCCAACCTAATAATGGAGTTGCATAATCGCCCCCTTTGCCGTAGAGTACCTGCTCTTGTGTCTGGCTCCAATCGGGAGTAAAGAGACCCGTTGGTGCTCCACTCTCATCGCGAGCCAATCCCTTGTTCCATAATGTGATTGCATTTGTTTTCAGAAAGTCATAGAGTGCCGTTCGTGATGTTTTGTCGATTCGCTTGTCGTTGACGTACTCTGTGGCGTAACGGACAAAAATACCTTTGAACGTCGAGTTGTCACCACCTGCGCCCTCATCGCGGAGAATGCCGTTGGAGGTGATGCCTGCCCCCATTGCATAGGCAACAGCCTTCACCGCATCATGGTGGTAGGAACGATCATCCGTGGCTATATAAAGGTGGTGTGCAGCACCGATAAATGTCCCTTGATCGTAGGAGAGTGTAAATGACTTATTGATCGAACCGTCAGCCTCAACCCCGCCGTAGACCATGCCGGTCTGCTTGTTGAAGAGCATTGCACGGATCCAATTGTAACTTAATTTTGCTTTGGCAAGGTAGTCCTCATTGAGATAAGCCGGATTTGAATCGGTGGCATAGCTGCCTTTTTGGCTCATTTCATAGAGTCTGATTGCAGTCAGGCATCCCGGATTATTCGAGCATGCATTCTTCGTCCAACTTCCGCTGCTATACGACCAGATGAACCCACCATTTCCACCCACCTCGGTAAACGAAGGATTCCATCCTTTTGTCCAGATCTGATCGAAGAGTTTCTGAGCTTCACTCAAATAGATAGCCTCTTGTGTGGCCTCGTAAAGCCGGATTAGGGTCAATGCATGCCATTCCATATCATCGATAAACGGATTGCCAAAACAGGGCGAAATTGTGCCGTAAGTGGCTTTGTCGCCGTAACTGGTCCAGAGAATGCCGGTTCGATTCTCGTGCGAACCATCGCCAATGGGGGTTTTATACCCGTTGTCGAAGATCTGTTTGTAGCGAGAGTCGTGTGTGCGCAGGTAGGCATCAATGATGGCATCTACGGCATGTGCCTGTACCCAATAGTTGTTATTGGGGTCTTGCGCCCCTTTTACACCCGATGTAAAGTGATAGTTAGGCTGAGATCCAGAGAATCCGTTATCCGAAACTCGCCAAAAATTGTCGATAAGCTGTGCGGTTCCGTAATCCGCGGCTTTCGCCCAGTCGATTCCGGTATCATCCGGCGCGGAATTTCCCTTTTCAGGGTCGATCTCCGCTCCGTAATATTTATCGTCTACCCCGCAGGCTCCGAGTAATAGAGCGGCAGCGGCTATTGCTAATATTCGTTTCATAACTTGCAGTTGCTTTTAGTTGTTGGCAATGTGCACGAAGTGCGTGTCAATGACGGCTGTTCGATCCCCAGAATAGTATTCGCCCCAAACACCTCTGATGTGATAGTAGGCATGTGCAACGGTTTGATCGCCGTTCATGTAGAGTTTAGCTTCGCGGAAATCGTGTTCGGTTGAGAAGTTCGAACCACGGCCGTCTTTAAAGGTGTAAGACCAGCGGTCGATAGTTCCGCGCTTACGTACATAGATATATTGAGGCGGAAGGTCGTTGTTGTGTGAATCCTTCTCCTGCCAATGGTAGGTCTCAGGATCGTTGTTCGAACGGCTGTAACCCCAGATCTCTTCCTCGGCACCGACTATTGCGCTGAAATAATAGCGTTCGCCGTTGTTGCCGATACGCGAAATGTTCATCTCCGATGGGGTTACCCAACAGCCATCGGACGTATATGCCAATGTTTTCGTCCAATTTCCGTTACTCTCGTTGCGCAGTTGTACCGCTCCGATCTTTTCCAACGTAAGGCTCTTTGTGGCGATGTTGGCTGTGATGCGATAGATACCCTCGGTTGCGGTAATTGCTGCCGTGCCTTTGGTCAATTTCCCATTCTCGAGCGTGTAGGTATCGCGATTGTTGTCGATCGAAGTGACAAAGTTGTAGACTCCGGCAGCCAGATGGGTGTAGATCTGAAACGTACCGCTTCCGGTATTGCCGACCAACATCATTTTTTTTGCACTTGCAAGTGTTGCACCGCCTTCGGTTGCCGCTCCCGTGATGTAGAAATTATCGGGTAGCTGGAAACGAATGACACTAAACCGACCCAACCCGATTTGCTGAGTTGCCGTTTTGTCGAGGATGTAAGTATCGACACTCCATACGATGGTGCCGACCTTTTTGGCGGCAATACCTGCTTCGGAGAGCATTGCGTCAATCTCGCCACCCGAGAGTGACAGACTTTTAGCCGTTCCAGCATCTATGCTTCGTATCAGGCTCTGTTTCCCCTCTTTTTCGAGGTAGAAGTTGACTCGATACTTCGCCGGAAGCCCATAAACGGTGGATGTTGTCGTCCAGCCGAAGACGACAGGAACTGCGCTAATATCTGCTATGTCAACAGCTTTGTCGGGAGTGGAACCGACCAAGGCGGCTGGTGTTGCAATTGCGGTGACGGCTTCGGGGGTGACATTTCCGAAATCAAACGCATGGTAGTTGCGCGAACCCTCCATATGGAGATAGACATTCGTCGTTTTACCCTTTGTGTCACCCATAAACTTATACTTGTAACCCCATTGATCCATTGAACCGCGTTTGGTGAATGTCAGATCATAATAAGAACCTTCGAGCGATGAAGGTGATGAGTCGAGTGAGGCTGAGCCTCCCCAAATATACTCTACACCATCTATTAATGCTTTGAATCGGTAACGATCATCACCCGTGGGGATCGTATAGTTTGCAGCCTTCCATACCCCCTTGCCTTGGTAGCTCATTGCTGGGCCGTTACCGTCCCAGCAGTAGAATAATGAAACACCGGAGATCTGTTCGACTTTTGCGCGTGAGGTGTTGAAATCGGCCGTAATTCGGTAGGTGCCGTTGTAGTTGCTCGATGCGCCATCTCCCTCGGAGAGGGTTGTTATGCCATCGGCCGTCGTCACAAAGAATCGACGAGCTGTGACTCCATCGCCACGATTGGTCAGAAAGAGCTCTTCGCCTGTGTTAATCTGTGCATAGATTTCAAATCGACCGTTTCCTGCATTATAAAATGGGCGTAACGATGTTTCGTTCTCTTTATCAGCCACACCACCCAAATAGAGATTCATCGGAACATCTTCAATAGCCGCGTAACGAGTGACTGTCAGTTTGCTGCGCGCTGCCGTTGGCTGTGTCTCCCGATTCCCGTTGTAAGCGATGACGTTCCAATAGAGATCTCCGCTTTGTGAGGGTCGAATGCCTGCTTTTGCTGCAACATTCACCAAATTATCGTGTGAAATCAAGATCTCGGTCTTAGCCATGCCGTTGTCGAAACGCATCAACTCTTCACCACCGGTTGCGCGGTCGTAGAAGGTCACATAATAGCGTTGTGTTGCCTTCTTTCCGACCATTCCCCACTCGAATAGCGAATTTGCTTCGGGCGAGTTGATCAGCCAGAGTTGCGCCCCTTGTGTGGGGGTAAGTAGCTCCTTGACGGGTATGGTCGTATCATTGTCAAATTCCATCTCATCGGCGCATGACGCGAGTGTCAACAGGCCGACCGAGAGAAAAGCCATATATTTAACTATTTTTCTCATTGCTTCTCATTTTTGGGGGATAATTACTCGAAATCGGGAAATTCGATCGTGTGGTAATAATTGCCGGTAGAGGCGTTCAAGCAGAGTGTGATGTTGGTATTCAACCCGATTGATCCTCGGTAAAATGCGATCACTTTGTAACTGTAATCCCAATCAGGATTGCCTTCCGGTGCGAAATAGACATTCCATGTAAGCGAGGCCTTGTTTGAAGGGGCTCCTCCGAAGTCCGATTTGTTGTTGCCGATCTTAACGGTAGCACCGCCGATCTCTGCGCGGAAGAAATAGCGATCGTCTTTCCAACCTGAATCGAAGTTGGAGGCAAGATTCTCGCCGCGCCAAACGCCATTGCCTTGGTAGACCAGCGGCCGCAGGTCGTTTTTCTGAATACACATCACCCAGCGCATATTCTTTACCTCATCAATGGTTGCACTGCTGGTCGAGAGGTCGATGCGAATGCGATAGATGCCGTTGTAGCTGCTGTTTATCGGGGTGGAATCCTCTTCGCGGATCAATCCGTTGGTAATCGTAAACCGCCGGGCCGAAGCCGTTGAACCGTCCGTAATATTGAAATTTCCGGACCCCAGATGGGTGAAAATCTCGAAAATCTCACCATCACTTACGTTTGTCATAGCCAATGCATCGCCAATATTCACTCCGCCTTCGGTTGCAGAGCCGGTAATATAGAGTGCATCAGGGTTGATCTTGAAGCCTTTGAGCCGTTTTACGTCCATCTCCCGAACAATTGGTTTTAGGATCGATTCTGTGACGGCACGTGAAGCGGTTACTGTCCAATAGAGCTTTCCGATTGCTTCGGGTTCGGTTCCCGTTGCATTCATGATCTTATTGATCACTTTGTGTGCCAGCGAGATCGAACTGCTGACTCCGGCGCTGATACGCGAGATCTCTTGGGTCGCGGCCGCATCTTTATAAAATACGACCTCGTACATCGGTGAGTATCCGTCCGAAACATTGGCTGGCGACCAGCTAAAAGTGGTGGCTTGATTGCTGCCGCTTGCCAATTCAAGGTAATAGTGATTAGCCGGAGCATACAACTCGGCGACTGAACTCACTTGGCCTGCGTTATAATCCATGTCGGAGGTACATCCCGTCACAATAGACGAGAGTGCGAGAACTCCTATTTTTATCCAATTTTTCATCGTTTTCAAGTTTAATAACCGCTATTCTGAGGTTTGAGAGCCGGGTAGTTGCTGATCTGTGATTGTGGTACGGGCCAGAGCATGTCGCGCGAAGAGAATTTGTATTCAAACACGGCACTTTGTTTGGTCGTTCCGGTGAATTTTGCGGTTTGGAGTACCTTATTCAGTAACTCGGCTCCGGCATTCCACCGAATGATGTCGTAATAGCGTAACCCTTCGAGTGCCAATTCGCAACGACGTTCGCGGCGAATCACCTTGCGCATTGCTGTCTTATCGAGCGATGCAGGGTAGTCGAGGGCTTTGGTTGCGGTGAATCCCGCGCGTTCGCGAATCGGACGAATTGTTTTATTCCAGATCGTTTCGTTCATTGCACCCGTCTCATTCATCGCTTCGGCGTACATCAGCAGTACATCGGCGTAGCGCATCATGATGATATCTGTCGATATATTCATATCGGCGCGATGGGCCGGATCGAACCATTTACGAACGTAGTACCCGGTTTCGGTGGCATTGCCCTTATTCAAGCCATCTGTGGCATCATCGATGATATTGATGCTTTTCGAGGTCGGTTTGCTATCGCTCAAATTCACATCGCGCCAAATGCTGTTGTGTCGCACGATTGTGGCATCCATGCGCGGGTCGCGATTCTCGTAGGAGGAGGTATTGCCGGTCGGGGCCACCCATTCATCCCCATCGAGTGTAATGTACTCCTGAGCCAGTAATTCGGTCGGGAAGTAGTAGGCTCCCATAGACCCGATTGTCGAGTGAGGAACTTTGTCGTTTAACGACCATTCGCGGATGATCGGCATTTGTGAATAGGAGAGAATAACCTCTGAATTGAACTCATTACTCGATGTAAACAGATCTTCGTAGGGCGAATAGGTCGGATTGGCGGGGTTGAAGAGTCCATAAGTTCCATAGTCGCCATCAATGATTTTACCGCAGATTTCGGCGACTTTTGGCATGTCGTTGTCGTAGAGATACAGGCGTGCATCAAGCATGGCAGCGGCGGCTTGGCGGATCTCTCCGTTCCGCTCTTTCGATACACTCACGGGCAATTGTGGCCGAATCTCGGCCAACTCTTTATGCAAAGCCTTAATGACCTCCGCATGTGGAGTGCGTGGCATATTTTTAGCTTGCTCCAATGTAATGTCTCCCAAGAAGAAGGGAATTGCACCGTAAAAATTTGTCAGTCGGAAATAGAGATATGCTCGGATAAAGCGCACTTGTGCCTCCAATGCTTGCCGTTTGTCGGCCGAAAGATTCGGTACAAGGCCGATTTTATCCATAAAAACATTGGTAGTCTTGATACCACCGTAGGCCCATGCCCACTCATCGGCAAAAAGGCTCATGCCCGGATTGGCATTACCTTGTCTAATCTGGCGTTCGATCGGGTTGCGGTCGCGCTTAGCGATCATATTATCACTCAGATATTCGTCCGACCACATCTTCCCCACTCCGTACATCTGGTTATAGGCCATGTTGACCACCATTTGTGCTCGTTCGGGTGATGTCCAGAATTTATCTTCGGTAAACTTGTTGGTCGGCTCTTGATCCAGATCGTTGCAGCCCCACAAGAGCAATGCACCGAAAAGGCCTATGCCGATATATTTTATCATATTTTTCATAATTTTTCTGTATTATTCGATTCTGGGTTAGAATGTAAGGTCGATACCGCCGCCGAAATAACGTAGTGTTGGATAGTTGCGGGCACTATTGGCTCCGCCAACGCTCATGTTGGAATTCGCTTCGGAAGATTCAGGGTCGATGAACGAATTGTGCGATAACGTGAATAAATTCTGTGCGTTAATATAGAATTTTATCTTTTCGATGCCGACTTTTTTAGTCCAACGATCGGGCAGTGTGTAGCCCAATTGGATATTCTTCAACCGCAGATACGCTCCATTGAGTCGGTAATAAGAGGAGCCCAACCCGTAAGTTCCGAAGTTATTAGATTGCGAACCCGACCGCGAGGTCAATTGCGGATATTTAGCATCGGTGTTGGTCGGGGTCCAGTAATCGAGCTGGTGCTCGAATATCAGGTGGTAATAGTTGGCGTGGAATGGCTCCATCATCTCGCCGCGAACGAACATGTCGCGCTTGCCAACACCTTGCAGAAAGAGGCTGAAATCAATCCCTTTCCATGCGAAGTTGTAGGTAAACCCGAAGGTATAGCGAGGAAAGGCATTGCCTAAATAGTAGCGGTCATCGCCGTCAATCGTCTCGTCGCCGTTGCGATCTTTGTAACGAATATCGCCCGGTACGACATCCGCTCCGGCCGGAAGTGCCGCCGAGGCAATCTCTTCGTAACTCTGGAAAATGCCATCTGTTTTTAGTCCATAGTACGAGTTGAGAGGAAGACCTTCGCGGATGATCCACGATACGCCATCGTTATAGGATATCTGCTCGAACCCCTCGAATTTGAGAACCTCGTTCCACGAATCGCCCAGATTGAGTTGGAATCCGTGGCGGAAATCGCCGTGACGCAGATTGTAGTTGAGTGTAATTTCCCAACCTTGCGTGCGCATCTTACCGGCATTGTAATTTTGTAACTCTGTGCCGAAAATCGAGGGGATCATCGGTTTGACCAAAATATCTTCTGTGCGTTTGTTGAAATAGTCAAATCCAACCGTCAGTGCATTCTGGAAGAAGGTCAGATCGGCTCCCACATTGAGTGTATGTGAAACTTCCCAGCGCAAATTTTCGGTTCCGAGTTTGAATCCGGCTCCTCCAACTGCTACATTGTTGAACCCATAGGAGTTGGCATATACATCGTAAGTGGTGAAATACTGATAGTCTCCGATCGACTGGTTGCCAAGCATACCATATGAGAGTCGCAATTTGATATCGCCGATGCGGTTTCGGTAGTTCGTCATCCAATTCTCCTGCGAAATGCGCCAACCAATCGAACCCGAAGGGAAGAATCCCCAGCGTAAATCACTTCGAAATTTCGATGAGCCATCGTAGCGGAATGTTCCCTCAATGAAATATTTTTCCTCAAAATTATAACCTACACGGCCGAAAATCGAAGTAATACTGCGCCGAGTTGTGCTTTCGGGCGTTAACCACGAACTTCCCGGAACTAACGTGGTTCCATCGCCTTTGATGCCCAGATCGGGGTCAACGAACTTCATGGCTACTTGATTGCTGGTTGAAGTGAATGATTCGTTTGATGCACCGAGCAGAGCTGTTATATTGTGTTTTTCGTTGAATGATTTGTTGTAATCGAGTATCAACTGTGAGTTGGCTAGCCATTTTTTTTCGTTGAAGTCGCGGCTATCGAGGTCGGAGTTGGCAATACGAGCCACCGTGCTCTCCGGTGAATCGTAGAACGATACTTGCTGATTGCGTGAATAAGAGTGGTTGGCATAGACATCAGCTCCGAACATACCCTTAATTTTTAATCCGTCAAAGATCTTGTATTCAACGCCGATATTTAAGTTGACATAATCATTGTCTGACTTGTCGATACCGCCTTTTTCAAGCATACCGAGTGAGTTATACTGTCCCAAAATATCATTGAGCAGATATTTGCCTGATGCGGCATCGTACTGCTTGTAATAATAATAGGTCGGTACGCGAGATGCATCGGCAATTGCATTTCCCTGCCCCTGCGAAGCGCGTCCCTCGGAGCGCGCATAAGAGAGTAAACCAGTGAATTTGAAACGACGCCAATCTGCTGCAATGTTGGTGCGGAAGTTGTAGCGTTTGATGCCTAAATCGGGACCTGCATAATTACTCTGCTGGTTGAAATATCCGGCCGATACCATGTAGGTGATATTGTCGCCACCGCCCGAAATGCTGGCATTGTAGTTTTGTTGAAGTGCATTTTGGAGTATTTCGTCCAGAAAATAGGTGCCGTTGCCGTGTGCTTTCAGATCGCGAATCTGTTCGGGTGTGTAGCGAGGAGCTTCTCCGCCATTGGTTAGTCGTATATTTTCAAGAGTCGCGTTGATATAACCCTCAACCGGCGTGTAGAGAACCTTGGGCTGTTGGACACCGAGCATTGTGCTGAATTTCACCTGTGGAGCTTGGTTTTTATGCCCTTTTTTGGTCGTAATCAATAATACGCCATTGGCCGAGCGCGAACCGTAGATCGCTGCACTGCCTGCATCTTTCAATACCGAAACATTGTCGATATCCTGAGGGTTAAGCCGATTGAATGCACTTGCATCGGCTACAAGTCCATCAATGACAATTAGCGGAGAGTTGTCATTCATCGTACCGACACCACGAATGTTGAGGTTCATTCCATCGGCATTCGGATTGAAGTTGCGTTGTTGAATGACGATTGAAGGCGAGGTGCCCTGCAAAGCTTGTGTCATATTGGCGACCGGACGCTCAGCAATGGCGGCGGATTTGATCTGATCAACGGCACCGACTGCACTTTTACGGGTTGTTGTTCCGTAGGCAATCACCACAACGTCGTCAATAGCTGTCCGGCTCTCTTCCAAAACCACATTGAGTGTGGTATTCGTTCCGACAGCAATCTCTTTGGTTTGATAACCCATAAACGAAAATTGTAGGGTTGTCTCTCCATTCTTCGGACAACTGATCGTGTAGGATCCGCGCATGTCGGTTGTTGTCCCTATGGTTGATCCGATTACAATTACGGTGGCTCCTGCTACGGGAGCTCCGTTTGTGTCGGATACGATGCCCGAAACGTTTTTACCAGTCTGTTTGGTTGTTTGGGCTTGCACCCACCCCCACGGAATTCCGAGTGATAGCACGTAGGTTAGGATGGTTAGTAAAGTAAAGTTTTTCATCATAGCGTTGGTTTTAATACATAGATCTCGGTTTAGTATATAAAAATAGGTGTGAATGTTAGTTGTCCGCTGTAAAGCAGTCGTGTTGGGGCTAATTGTTTGGTTGAAGTTGTAGGTTTGCTTGCCATTGATTGTTTTTTTGGTTATGCTAAATTATCCACAATTATTTTTAGGTGCAATCCTTTGTTGAATTTTGTTGCGGAGGTGTCCTGAAAACGAATTATTATGTCACAAAATAATACTTTTCAGTATGAATCGGTTTAAACACGCTGTTGGCGGCTACCCTCTGTAATTTGAGAAATGTGGTCCTGTTTTGAATGATATCTTAATGGCTCATATCTCATTGAATGTGATTTAACTCCCATTCATCTTTGCTTTCAGGCTTTTTATCTCTGGTTGAAACGGCTGTTGTTGAATCTTGTTCTTATCTCTTTTTTAGGCAATGGAAGAGTGGTTGCGAATAATCGCATTATCTGACAAAGAAGTATGAATTTTTGACAATAGCTGCTTTTTTATACTGATCTATAAAATTAGCGTCGATCCCTTTTTTTGCTCATGCACGAACCCCGATCGAGCCGTTTTGCCTTTGCGATGGTATGATCGCAAGGTGGTTATTTTTTTTGGGGGGGGGTGATTGATCAACAAAATGTTCTATCATCGATTGGATAAAGTATTTTTGTATTTATACAAACAGAGCGGCAAATAAAATTCACCGCCCCGTTTGTGCCTTGTATTTACCCCATTGCTATTTGTTGGGAATCGAATTGAGCAGGTCGGTTTTTCCTTCGTTGACCAATTTTAGAATCAGTTCGCCGAAAAGCGTATTTTGCCAAGCAAACCAAGCACGTGTGAAATTGGTCGGGTCGTTGACATGGAAGGATTCGTGGATAAATCCTGTGTCGGCATCGGTGTCCATCAACATTTCGATGCATCGTTTGATCTCTGCATCATCGTTTGAGGTGAATGCCTTCATCATTATGCTCATCGGCCAAGCCATATCGTACCCCACGTGTGGCCCGCCGATCCCTTCACCAGCGGTACCGCGGAAGAAGTAGGGATTGTCGGTACTCCACACAAAACGGCGCGTGTTCTGATAAATCGGATCTTCCTGCGATACATCCCCCAAATAGGGCATCGCCAGTAGGCTTGGTACGTTGGCATCGTCCATGAGGAATCGGTTGCCGAATCCATCTACTTCGAACGCATAAATTTTTCCATATTTCGGATGTTCCACCACTGCATATTGAGCCAATGCGTTTTCAACCTCTGTGGCTAAATCCAGACACCGCCTTGCCGTTTCGGGACGATGGTTGACTTTCGTGAGAATTTCGGCTGCCTTGCGCAGTGATGATACGGCGAAAAAGTTGGAGGGCACAAGGAAGAGAAAGGTCGTGGCATCGTCAGAGGGGCGGAAAACCGAGGCGATCAATCCGACCGGATTGACCGGATTCCCCTTTCCGTCGTTGCAAACCGTGTCGAGTTGTCGTTCGGTTTTGCGCGTAAATACATAAGGGCCGACTCCCTCCTTGCGCTGTTGTTCGATGAAGGTCGTCAACACATTTTCGATGGCGGCGAGCCAATGTTCATCGAATATGGAGGTGTCTCCGGTCGTTTTCCAGTAGTGGTGAGCCAACCGAATTGGGTAGCAGTGTGAATCGATCTCCCATTTGCGTTCGTGCAATTCGAGCTTCATCTCTGTACCATCACTCATCCAGCAGTGGTTGGGGTTCGGATCTTCGGGGTCGATGTAGGCGTTGGCATAACGGTCGATGTTGATGCATTTGAATTGGCGGCGGATCACACCGGCAACCATTTTTCGAAGATGTTTGTCCCTTTTTGAGAGCTGTACGTAAGGCCACACCTGCGCGCCAGAATCGCGTAGCCACATGGCGTGAATATCACCCGTATAGACAAATGTGTCCTCCGTGCCATCGTTTTGATCGCGATAATATACGGTTGTGTCGAGCGTGTTAGGAAAGCAATTTTCGAACATCCAAGCCAATTTGCTGTTGGTGAGTACCGATTGAATGCGTCGAATTTCTTGTTCGACGGCCGTAGAGGTAAAGTGCCGTTTGTCGGTGGACGGTCGATTCGATTGAGCATAGATTTTTTCGGGTGTTGTCTGCTTGACGGGCGTTGCAAGCCGGGTGGCATCGGCCGCTATGAGGGGCGCAACGGATGCATGTAGTGTTGCAGCTCCAACCGTGGTGTAGTTTGCGGTGAGTGCAGTTGCTGCAACAGCGCATAAAAATTTACGTTTGAGTTTCATGTAATGGATATTTAGTTTTGGAAATCTGTTTTGGCTTTTCGTAGAACAAAGTTAGTGCTCCGAACTCTTTTTACAGTCCGTATCTCTGTATAAATAGTACGTTTTTGCGACATATTGGTTTCGTCTTAGCTTTACAATCGGATTTTGTCTTTGTGCTAATTGTTTAATTATGAATGCAATAATTTTATTTTTGCAGATGTCATAAACGAATACAATCTTAAATAAGTGCAAACTTCACCGATTTTTTGTAATATTGCATAACTAACACCTGCAACCGATGAACTTCAAACCGTTTTTTTCGATTTTATGCTCTTTTTTTGTGCTGACTGTTACTGCCAACAACCTTCGTTGTATATCAAGTCGCGAGGGTATCTCCAATAATGCTGTGCTCTCGTTGTGTCAGGATAAAAACGGATATATTTGGGTGGGGACCTGTGACGGTTTGAATCTTTGGGACGGACGTTCGGCTCGCCTTTTCCCTGTGGATTGGGGCTTTGACGAAGGATTGTCGGGTAACCTGATCGAAAGAATTACGGCAACCTCCGATGGCCTTTTTTGGATTTACACCAATTATGGGCTCGATCTATTCGACCCCGCTACCCGTAAGATCGAGCGTCATCCCCAATTTCAAGGCTTTTTTCATTATGTAACAAATTCGAGCGAGAAAGTGCTGGTCTTTACAAAAGACGGGAGTTGGTTCTATTACAATCCAAACCAGCGAACGTTTGCGGAAACCGAGCCTCCTGTGAAAATGGCCGACGGCGATTGTCTGGATATGGTGCTGGGGCATGACGATGTGTTGACTTTTTTTACGCGAGATCGGATTTTGCGTTTTTCGGTAACCTTCTCGGGGGGCGGTAAGCCTCCTGTTTGGAAACAATTAGAGTCAATCACGCCGCCGGTTCGTATCGAATATGCGTTTGACGAAGAGTCTTCTGGTTATTTGATCGGTGCCGACCACTCTCTCTACGAATACAATCTCGCAACGCGTGAGCTCGCTCATAAAGCGAATTTATCCGGCAAGATAGAATCACTGGGGCGTATCTCTGATATTATTCGAGATGAAGACGATTACCTGCTCTCGTTTTATACCAATGGTGTGATTCGGTTGCGAAAACAATTACTATCGGACAATCCGTATGTTGTGGAGCCGTTGGATATTTCATGCGGGGTCTTTACCTTGCTGCGCGATCAGCGGCAACATATTGTATGGATTGGGACGGATGGTCACGGCCTTTTCCAACTCTCTCGCGATGCAACTACATTTCGCTCGCTCACCTACAATGAATTGCCGATCCCCCTCTCAACGCCGATTCGAGCGTTGTTGGTTGATCGACGAGGAGCTTTGTGGTTTGCGACAAAGGGCGAGGGCGTGGTTCGGATTCAAGAATTTTATACCCAAAAAAAAATGGAAGAATCCCATGTCGAGCATTATACCTCGGCTAACTCCGCTTTGCTCAACAATTCGGTATATGCGTTGGCCGAAAGTGCGCGAAACTTTTTTTGGGTCGGAGGAGACGGCGGGTTGAACTACTACTCTTATGCCGATAATCGCCTTCATGCAATACCTGCGGACGATCGGTTAGGTTACATCCATGCTCTCTATGAAAGCGATCCGCAGACGCTCTGGGTTGCAACTGTTGGGTTGGGCGTTTTTCGGTTGCGGATCTCCGGAAGTGACAATGCTCCGCAGATTGAGTCGATCGAGCCGTTGAATTTTGGCAGTACTTTTAACCCCGAGAAGAACCTCTTTTTTACGCTCTATCCCGAAAATGATCGGATTATTTGGTTTGGAAATCGGGGCGGTGGGGCGGTGCGCTACGATACGACCAGCGGTCTTAGTCAGGTTTACGAATTGGGGCGGAATTCCAATCCGCTCTATAACGATATTTTTACCCTCTGTCGTACGCACGATGGTCGCATGTGGTTTGGTACGGGAAGTGGTGTGATTTGCGGCACAGATGAACCGCGTGCTATCGAGGGGATCAACGGTGCTGTGCACGGTATTTTGGAAGATAATCACGGAAATCTGTGGGTGAGCACCAATCGCGGACTGATCAAATACAAGACCGATGGCGCAGGAATTGTCAATTACGGATACTCCTATGGACTTCAAACCATTGAGTACAGCGATGGTGCATATTATGCCGACAGGAAACGCGGGACTCTTCTCTTCGGTGGTATCGACGGTTTTGTGGCGGTTCAGGAGAGTGGGGATGGAGAGCAACCACATAATCCGCCTATCTTGTTTCGCGATGTGAAGATCAACGATCGCATCGTCGCCATTCAATCTGTATTGACCGCCCAAGGGGTGCTTTCAATCAAGCCCGGGCAACGAATGTTCAGCATTACGATGTCGGCTCCTGACTATATCAATGGCAGTAACTACACTTATTATACGCGCCTTGACGGTTACAACGACCAATGGGAGGTGGGTAGTGAGCAGCTCTCGTTCGCCGACTTGCCGGCCGGAAATTACCGTCTTGATGTCAAGTATTACAACAATGCTACCGGGCAATTCAGTCCAACCTATTCGCTCGGTATTCGGATTATGGCTCCGTGGTATGCCACTCATTTGGCTATTGCGATCTATTCGCTACTCTCTTTGGGCCTGATTTCAGGGAGCGTTTATCTCTTTATTCGTCGTTATCGACGGCGACGTGCCGAGCGACGACGGCAACTCAATGCGTTGCGCAAAGAGCAGTTTTATGAGTCGAAGATTAACCTCTTTTCGAATCTCACGCAGGAGTTGTCAGTGCCGCTGACCATGATCTCAGCACCCTGTCAGCAAATACTGAGCCTTACCTCCGAATCTACAATTGTGACACAATATGCACGGACGATCCAACAAAATGTAGCCAAGTTGCAGAATCTGGTTTCCATGCTTTATCAATTTCGAGGGCAGCACCACGCCGGACAACCGCGCATGATTGAATTGGTTGGGGTGTCGGAGTTAGGCCGACAGATTGCCGACACTTTTGTCGATTTTGCTCAACAAAAAGGTGTTGAGTGTATGCTGCATATTGAACCTCATCTGGTGTGGCCGTCCGACAAAGAGGGCCTTTCAATGATTCTCAATACGTTACTCAGCAATGCCTTTCAGCATACACCTCGCGAAGGAGCGGTGACTCTCACTATATGCAACGACAATGAACAACTGCTTATTTCGGTGGCCAACCATAGTGCAGGAATTGACATGGAGAGCATTCGCGCAATTTTTGACCGTTACCGTGTGCTTGACTATTTTGACAAGAAGAGCCGTCGCGGCCTCTCAATCAGCGGCGATCTGGGATTGGCAATCTGCCACAATATGGTTGAAGAGATGCAAGGACGCATCGCAGTCGCCAGTAATCCCGACGCGACAGTGACTTTTACGGTGCGATTACCTCGCTTAACAGTCAGTGAATTATCTACTTCGGAGCCGCATATTGTTTCGGTGGCCAAAGAGTTTGGTTTGCCCGCTACTCCGGCGTTGAGCCGGCGTTACGACTTTGATCCACAACGGCAGACGATGGTGGTGGTGAATGATAATGCCGAGGTGATGTCGTTTGTGGCTGAACTCTTCTCTCCCGAATTCAATATCAAAATCTACGATTCAGCGCAGGAGGTGGCTGATCTGCTTCGTCAGATGCATCCCGATATTATCATCTGCGACATGTTGTCGCATCGCTCCGATAATCTTTCGCTGATTGGTCAGATCAAGTGCAGTAAACTCACTTCGCATATCCCGATTATCCTGCTCTCGACTCAACAGCAGGTTGACGACCGTATTAAGGGGATCGAATCGGGGGCAGATATCTGTTTGACGTTGCCCTTTGATGTGGAGTATCTCAAAGCGGTTGTCAATCAGCTGTTGCGCCGCGGTGTCCAACTCAAAAATTACTATAAATCATCGGCAAGTGCCTTTGAAATGGTGGATGGTAAGATGCTTCACAAAGACGATAAGGAGTTTGTCGATCGACTGATCGGCATTATCAACGATAATCTGTCGAACAGCGACATCTCGACCAAGTTTATCGCTGATCAGATGGGGGCGAGTGTGCGCAACCTTTATCGTCGAATCGAGGGTATATTGCAGCAGACGCCGGCCGCGATCATCAAAGAGTATCGTCTGACTACGGCCGAACATCTACTGACAACAACCAAACTTTCGATCGATGAAATTATCTATAAAGCCGGATTTGTCAACCGCGGGACCTTCTTTCGCTGCTTCTCGGCCAAGTATGGATGCACCCCAAAGGTCTATCGCCGGCAGAAACTCGAAGGGTTCGAAGAGGAAGAGTAGCGCGTAGAATTAGGGGTAATGATGCCAAAAATAGAGATGGGCTGCCTGATTTGAAATGCTCAAATCAGGCAGCCCATTTTTTAGAATCGGAACTCGGTTGCTACTCTTGCTTGGTATAGACCGTAGCCGTACCATCAATCGTGAGGATCATTTTACCCTCATCACTCTTCGAGATAAGAGCAACCTCGGTGAAATCTATCGTCTGACCGTTGCCGATACTCTGACCTTTGAGCAGGATCTTGTTAGCTTCACCTTGCAACTCCCAACCCGTATAGACCAATGTTGCCATATTGATCGACTTGGCTGCGCCTTCAACTTCGAGTTCCACGCCCATGACCTTCATCGAGTCGATCGGATCGGGCATTATCCACGAACCAACCGCCTCGTTGTAGGTGGCATCCGTAGCGATCTTTGTCGCAGCCATACCGCTCTTCAACGCACCGACGTAATCGACCCGAATCGGAGAGCCAATCAGCATGCCGATCGACTCGCTTTTATCGGCATCAACAATCGAGAAATCATAGGTTTCGCCCGATACGGAATCCTTTACAACCACGTTGTTCATCGTAGCATCAACTACAATACCGCCCAATTGGCGAGGTGTGTTGTCGGCGCATGCAATCAGCCCACAGATAGTCACTGCTGCAATGAGCATTTTGATCTGTTTCATTGTGTAAAAATTTATAAAATTAGGATTTAGAATTTTTTATGTAGGCATCCATCGCTTTGGCTGCCGTTCGGCCAGCCCCCATTGCCAAAATGACGGTGGCGGCTCCCGTGACGGCATCACCACCGGCAAAGACTCCGGCGCGCGTGGTAACACCCGACTCATCGGCCGTGATACAACCGCGGCGGTTGACCTCCAACCCCGGCGTCGTGGCCGAGATCAGCGGATTGGGCGAAGTACCCAACGCCATAATCACCACATCGCACGCCACATCAAACTCCGATCCGGCTTTTACAACCGGAGAGCGGCGACCGCTTTCGTCCGGTTCTCCCAACTCCATCTCGACACAACGCAAACCGGTTACCCAGCCCCTTTCGTTGCCGAGCACCTCGATCGGATTGGTCAGCATACGGAACTCAATTCCCTCCTGTTTGGCGTGGTGAACCTCCTCGGCACGCGCCGGAAGCTCTTTTTCGCTGCGGCGATAGACGATCACCGCCTCTGCACCCAGTCGCTTTGCGGTACGCACCGCATCCATAGCCACGTTGCCACCACCGACCACCACCACTTTGCGACCAACATAGATCGGCGTATCGTAGGTTTTGTCGTAGGCGTGCATCAGATTGGCGCGTGTTAAAAACTCATTGGCCGAGACCACTCCATTAAGATTTTCGCCCGGTATCCCCATAAAGCGGGGCAGGCCGGCTCCCGACCCGATGAAGACGGCATCATAACCCTCTTCATCCATCAGCGAGTCGATCGTAACGGTGCGGCCCACAATCACATCGGTTTCGATCTCAACACCTTGCGCCTGTACTGCTTCAATTTCACGCGCCACGATCCGCTCTTTGGGCAATCGAAATTCGGGAATGCCGTAGACCAACACACCCCCCACCTTATGGAGAGCCTCGAAGATCTTCACTTCGTAGCCCAATTTGGCCAAGTCACTCGCACAGGCCAACCCCGCAGGGCCGCTACCCACCACAGCCACTTTATGGCCATTGCGAGGCACGGCGGAGTGTACCACCGGATTTTCGAGTTTCCAGTCGCCTACAAACCGTTCAAGTTTACCGATTGCAACCGATTCGCCCTTAATTCCCAGAATGCAGGCTCCTTCACATTGACTCTCCTGCGGACAGACGCGGCCACAAATGGAGGGCAACGAACTATCTTGCGCAATGACATCGGCCGCTCCGCGCAGATCTCCGGCATGAAGAGCCGCAATAAATTCGGGAATCTGCACCCCAACCGGACATGCAGCCACACAGCGCGGATTTTTACAATGCAGACAGCGCGACGCTTCGAGGGTCGCCTCTTCGAGATTATATCCATAGCAAACCTCCTCGAAATTGGTTGCCCGAACGGTGGGATCTTGTTCGCGCACAGCTACGCGCGGTATTTTATTCGCCATATCTATACATAATTCGAAATCGAAGGTTCTCCTCCTCTTTCAAAACCTAATTTTACCTACTTATTATTTATCAAGCCCGATCTTACATACATGACCTGCTTCGCGCTCGGCCTCAATAGCAGCCGCACGCTGCTCCTGCGTTTTGTACATACCCTGACGGCGCATCGCTTCATCGAAGTCGACCTCGTGAGCATCGAACTCAGGCCCCTCCACACAGGTGAAACGAGTCTTTCCGCCTACCGTCACACGGCAAGCTCCGCACATCCCCGTGCCATCCACCATCAGTGCATTGAGCGATACGGTGGTTTTAAGGTCATATTTTTTCGTCGTCAGCGCCACAAATTTCATCATAATCATCGGGCCGATCGCCACGCATTCGTCATAGCGTTCTCCTCCGGCTATCAACTCTTCGATCAACGCCGTAACCAACCCCTTAAACCCGGCCGAACCATCATCGGTCGCCAAATAAAGGTGAGTTGCCACACGGCGCATCGCATCGACATAGATCAACATATCGCGACTCTTTGCCCCAATAATAACATCGACCGCCACCCCATGCTCTTTCAACCATTTGACCTGCGGATAGACCGGTGCTGTCCCGACACCTCCGGCCACAAACAAGTAGCGTCGCTTGCGTAACTCATCGAGCGGCATTCGCACAAATTCCGACGGATGCCCCAGCGGACCAGCCAGATCGGCCAACGCCTCGCCCGCCTCCTTTGCACATATTTTGCGAGTCGAGGCCCCGATTGCCTGTGTCACAATCGTAACACTACCTTCGTTCACATCATAATCGGAGATCGTCAGCGGAATACGTTCGCCCTGCTCGTCCGTGCGGACAATGACAAACTGTCCGGGTTGCGCCGCCTGAGCCACACGCGGAGCATGAATCTTCATCAACCAAATGCCTTCGGCAAGGCTTCGCTTTTCAAGAATTGGGAAAGCCATTTTATCTAATTTATCGTATGTTTTGTCTCTTTTCTACCGACTACTCCTCAATTACGGCAGTAATTCGTATGCGACGCATCGGCCGCGATGCATCGTTGGTCACAACCACCAAATGATCGACAAGCGTACCAAAATCAGCTCTTTTGGGATCGAGCATCACCTCCGCCCGCAACACTTCGCCGGCGGCAATACGCTGCCCCGGCATCAATGTCGTTGCTACACGCCCTTCATTCTCCACCGCACGAATAATCAGCGGAGCCATTCCTTCATTGGCAATCGTAAATGGAAGTCGTTGCAATGCACCACCATGCTTCACGGGGCCAAATTTAAGCATATTTTCTGAGAATACGGCCTTCGGAGCACTTTGATTAGCCGCAGCCACCGAATCAACCGCAATTCCGTGAGTCAGGATAACCGTTCCGTTGCTTCGGCCATCGACCTCAACACCCAACACATCACGCACCGTACCGTAATGCGGATCGGAGGGGCTAATTAAATAGGCAAAGTTAATTACCCCACGCGCACCCGCCGCAACGGTTGCCGGAGCCATCACTCGCAACAGACCACTTGTCTGCTCCGGACGGAGTTTCAAAGCAACCGCCCGCGATGAGGTATTGACATAACCGATCGTCCCCTGCGTAATAGCACCCATATATATGTAGGCAAACGAACAGAGTGTTTCGCTCAATCGCACACCTCCGCCTGCATCAATCGGATATAGTTCCTCAATACTTTTGCGCCGCGGAACGACCGAACCTCGAATCACAAGGGTTGCAACCTTACTTCGCTCAGACGAAAAGACCCCCAACTCCTTGACAAAAGCCCCCGGTCGATTCGCCGGATCGTAGACTACCTTAATCTGTACCGTTGCCCCGGGGGCGATTGGTTTTCGAGAAAACTCAGGTATCGTGCAACCACACGTAGAGACTACATCGAGAATTACCACCGGCTTTGTTCCACGGTTGGTTCCGGTGAAAATATGGCTTACACGACCGTCAGACTCACGAATAGATCCAAAATTCCATTCGGCCGGCAAAAATTGAAGACCACCCTGCGCCCATGCAACAAAAGAGGTTAGCACAAAGAAAATGAATAAAATAGACTTCGTTATACGCATTATCATGATTAAAATAGGTCGTACAAAGATATATTTTTTGCGAAAAATTCGTGCAATTATTTTGTGGGATTAAATATTTGCCTTATATTTGCACACCGAAACAGAGAAATAACGACGTTTCGAATGCCTGAATAGCTCAGTTGGTT
>CAYOKU010000019.1:0-35489 GCA_964404645.1 uncultured Alistipes sp. | reverse complement strand
TTTACTCTTGTCTAAAAATCAATATTTTGCGTATTTATATTCATTGTAAAATGCGGTGGTGGAAAAATTATTGCGCTTCCGAAAAATCAGCCGCATCGGGGTGAAAAAAGCGAAATACCTTTTGAGCTTTCACTTCGCCGATCAATGCCGACAGCTCTTTGCGATTAGCCGCACGTACTTTGGCCACCGTGCGGAAATGTTGCAATAGGATTTGTATGGTTTTTTCGCCGATCCCATTGATCTGTTCGAGTTCGCTGTGGATGAATGCGTTGCTTCGTTTTTGACGGTGGAAGGTGATGCCGAAACGATGTGCTTCATCTCGGATATGGCAGACCACTTTCAATGGCTCACCCGTGCGGCTCAGGTAGTAGGGCATGGGGTCGTTCGGGAAGAAAATCTCCTCAATGCGTTTGGCCAATCCAACGATCGGAATTTGATCAGCCAGCCCCATTTCGCACAAAATGCCATAGGCACTCGACAACTGCCCTTTGCCGCCATCAACGATTACCAAGTCGGGAAATTTTGCCCCTTCTGCCTCTAATCGACTGTATCGGCGGTAGATGATCTCGCGCATCGAGGCGAAGTCATCGGCACCAACAACCGTTTTGATGTTGAAGTGGCGATACTCCTTGCGTGAAGGTTTGCCATCGCGAAATACAACGCATGATGCCACCGGATTTGTGCCTTGCAGGTTCGAGTTGTCGAAGCACTCGATGTGTCGTGGCTGTCGATCCAGATGTAACTCTTTCTGCATCGCGTTCATCAGACGTTCGGTATGTCGTTCCGGATTCTTGATTTCGAGATTTTTCATCTGCTCGGCACGGAAGATCCGGGCGCTTTTCTGCGAAAAGGCGAGCAGGTCGAGTTTCTCACCACGCTTGGGTACGGTGAATGTTACACCACTAAAAAGCAGGGTGGTTGAGGGGAGTTGTGGTACGATAACCTCGCGAGCCAACTCGCCATCGGCAACCTCTTCAACGATGTGTTGAATCGCCAGGGTCAGCATGTCGGCCTCGTCGCTTCCGATACCCGTAGAGAGTTTGACGGTTGTCACACCGGTGATTGAGCCGTGTCGGATCCGGACAAAGTTACACCAAGCCACATCATCGTCCACGAGCAGCGAAAAGACATCTACATCGGTAATCTTGGCACTTACGATCACCGATTTTCCGGCATAGTTGTCGAGTGCATCGAGCCGCTGTTTGAATCGTTGGGCGAGTTCGAATTTGAGATTTTCGGCAGCATGAGCCATCTCTTCTTCGAGGTATTGGCGTACCGGGCGCAAATCTCCTTTGAGTACCGCGGTGACCAGATCGACCTGTGCGGCATATTCGGCCTCACTCTGTGCACCGATGCAGGGCCCTTTGCAGTTCCCTAAATGGTATTGCAGGCAGACCGTATATCGACCTTTGGCGATCTGTTCGGGGGCGAGATTTAGCTTGCAGGTGCGAAGCGGAATCACTTCGCGGATGAAGTCGAGCACGCTCCGTTGCATCATCCCCGAACCGTAGGGGCCAAAATATTGCGACCCGTCGCGCACGAGCATTCGCGTGGATTGAATGCGTGGAAACGGCTCCTTGCGCACGACAATCCACGGATAGGTCTTGTCGTCTTTGAGCAGGATGTTGTAGCGAGGTTGCAGGGTCTTGATCAGCGAATTTTCGAGCAGCAAAGCATCGGTTTCGCTTCCGACGACAATGTGTCGAATATCGACAATCTGGCGCACCAACACGCGCACCTTGGCTGTATGCTCCTTGCTCTGCACAAAGTAGGATGAGACTCGTTTTCGCAGACTTTTAGCCTTCCCGACATAGATGATCGTACCGGTTTTATCAAAAAACTGGTAGACGCCGGGTGAGAGAGGCAGCTGTGCCACCTGCTCTTTGAGATGCTGTTCGATGCTTTCGGCCATACGGCAGCAAAGTTAGCAAATATTCGGCAAAACCGGAAAACGACTTCTGGGTAGTTAAAAACGTCTGATAATTTGTTCAAAAAAGTAATATGTGTATTTTTGTGCTATTAAATCTTGTAATATGCGTAAAATTTTAACGACTCTCTTTTTAACTGGCTTTGTATGTACGGCTTGCATAGATCGTGATTACGACCTTAATAAGCTGACCACCGATAATATTACCATTGGTGACGAAACTTCGGAGTATCGGCTTCCGTTGGTTCGCGTTCATGTATCGCTTGACGAGATTGCCAATGATGGTGTTCAGATCGACCAACTCTTCGAAGAGGCCAAGATTTGGCTTCCCAAGCAGTTGCCCGATGGCGATTGGGTCGATCTGCAAAAGATTGCCAACGATGTCACTTACCTCACCGATTTGCTTGACGCACTCACCACTCAATTGATGACCGATGATGCTAAATTTGCGGCGATCGGCGCCGAGGTTTGGCAAAAATACCGATCTGCATATCTGCAATTACTGGGCATTCCGAGTAGTAATGCGATTACGGAGGCGGATTTTATCACGCTTTTTCGCACCACTTACCGGAGTGATGCCACCTTGCGTCAGCAACTTGCGGCTCGACTTCGGACGGATGCCGCCGACTACTTGAAGGGTCTTCGCGTAGAGCCGGTTAGTTATCAGGTGGGGCGCATTGATTTGAGCGATCAGGTGGTCGATATGCTGGCTAAGAATCTGGATAAGGCCGATGTTGTTTCGCCCAAAAACACCCTGCACATCTATGGCTCGATTGCCAGCAAACTTCCGCTGTCGTTAGGGTTTACGGCCAACTTGAACCCCGCATCGGTGCAGCTTTCATCGCAGATTGAAGCGGTAAAAGGCGCGGGCGAGATTGCTGAAACGCGACTATTGGAGGCGGATCTGCGGCAGATCGTGGACGGGATTACGATTCATATGCCGATTGTTTTGCAACGTTACTACCCCTCCCGCAATTTTGATCTCTCGGCGACGCGCCAAATTGAGATCGACCTGCGACTTGTCAAGCGTGGGGGATTAAAATTCGACCTCTAAATCCAACAATTACCCATGAAAAAATATAGTATCCTGATCGCGGCATTGTGTTTGGCAACCTCCCTTGCAGCACAAAATCAAAGTGCCTACTTTATGGAGGGAACGACCTTCCGCAGCCAACTTAATCCGGCTTTTGCCCCCTTGCGTGGTTACGTCAACATTCCGGTTGCGGGAGGCATCCATCTTACCACGAACGGAAATCTCTCGCTCGACAATCTCCTCTTTCCGCGTAACGGACAACTGGTTACGCTGATTGATAGTTCGGTTTCTGCTGCCGATGCTCTCGCTAACTTAAAAACAGACAACCTGCTTGGAGTTGATGCACGCATAAATTTGATCGGATTCGGTGCTTTCGCCCGTAATCAGCTCGATTTTTGGTCGTTTGATCTCAATGTGCGCACTACGAGCGATGTGAATCTGCCCTATTCGTTGTTTGATTTTTTAAAACGCGGACATGATGGCCAGATTCGTGACATCGGGATGATGGCCAATAGTTATCTTGAAGCGGCTTTTGCTTATTCGTTTCCGTTGCTTGACAATCGATTGTATATCGGTCTGCGCGCAAAGATGCTCTTCGGTATGGCTCGCGCGCGGCTCAATTACGATCGTTTCGATGTTTCGCTCAATGACGATCGGTGGTTGGTTGATGCCTCGGGAGTGCTTGATGTCACAGCCGCTGGGGCACAGATTAAAACTTCGAGTGCGGAGGGGACTTACAAGCCCAACGATATGCAGATCAAGCCGACGAAACCGGCCGGATACGGGTTTGGTGTCGATCTGGGTGCAACCTACGATATTCTGCCGCAATTGCAAGCCTCGTTGTCGGTCAACGACCTCGGTTTTATCGGATGGAGTCAGAAGAGTAATCTCTCGGGACGTTCGGTCAAACAGTTGGAGTTCACAGGTGTGGAGGTCGATGCCGATGGTACGGCAACGCAACCCGATTTCGATCTCGATATGCTTGAATTTACCCCCGACAAGGCTGTTTCGCACTCGAAGATGCTGCGTGCCTCACTCAATGCCGGTATCGAATACGAAGTCTGGCGTCATAAGATCGGGTTGGGTTTGCTCTACACTGCTCGTTTCTGGGAGTACCAAACCCTGCATAACCTCACAGGATCGGTCAATTTCCATCCCATTCGTTGGTTTACGCTTACGGGTAGTTATTCGGTCATTGGCAATCGCGGCAATGCAGTTGGGTTAGCGTTGAATCTCTGTCCAAATTGGATCAACTTCTTCGTTGCTACCGATATGCTCATTGCCAAACATACTCCGCAATGGTTGCCTATTTCGCATACGACTATGAATTTGACCCTCGGCATCGGTGTCCCGATCGGTAAACGTAGCCGCCGGATAGCGGCTTATACAGACGATCAAGAGATACGATAGATCTCAACGGATGAATCGCGGAATTGCCATCGGCAGTACCGCGATTTCTTTTAGCCGCTGCCGGCTAATCAACGAGCTACAACCAGATCCATCCAAACATCATGTGGCTCGGTCGGTAGCTCCGTGAGGAGTTGATGCGCATAGCCGACTCCGATTTTAAAGGCGTGAAAATCTGTCTGCGACAGGTATTTGTCGTAATAACCCCGTCCTCGTCCCAGACGGGCTCCCTCGGCCGTAAATGCGACACCCGGCGCAATCATCAGATCAATCTCTGTTGGGGGGCACAACCGTGCGTCGGAAGCCGGTTCAAAGATTCCAAATGCCCCGCGGATTAGCCGCGTCGGGTCGTATTCGTAGTACTGCATCACATCGCCTTCAACCCGCGGTATAACCATCCGCTTGGTTTGCGCCCATCGGTCGAAAAGCGCGGCGGTGGGTAACTCATCGGCCAAGGCACAGAACAGGGCCACGGTGTGAGCGGTTGTAAAACGGGGCATCTGTTCGATCTGCCCGAATACGGCTGCCGAGGCACGCTGCTGCTCGTTGTCAGTCAGTGCTAAGCTCTTTCGGCGTATCTGCTTACGTAATTCGTTTTTGGTCATTGGTGCGATCTTAAAATTCCGCCATTTTGTGTTGTTATTCCGCAAACAATGGCTATCTTTGTGCTCGGAACACAAATCATTCACAAAAATAAACAAATTTAAATCACTATGAGCTGTTTTCTATCTAATTCCTCGCTTGGCAAGAAGTTAGTAATGAGCATCACGGGCTGTTTCCTTGTGCTTTTTATCCTCTTCCACATGTCGATGAACATCACGGCGATTATCTCGCCCGAAGCCTACAACATGATTTGCGAGTTGTTGGGCGCAAATTGGTATGCGTTGGCCGGTACGGCTGTGCTGGCTGGCGGTGTGATCGTGCACTTCATCTATGCGATCATCCTCACGCTGAACAACTACCGTGCTCGCGGATCGCAACGTTATGCGGTTACTGTACAGGAACCCGGAGTGGCTTGGGCCTCGAAAAACATGCTGGTGCTGGGCGTTATTGTAGTGCTCGGCATGGGATTGCACCTCTACAACTTCTGGGCTAAGATGCAATTGGTCGAGATCTTGGGTGGCGATGTTAATTCGTTGGGATTCAGTCCTGCCGATGGTGCATCGTTGATCGCCTATACCTTCTCGCAGTGGTACTATGTTGTGATCTACCTGGTGTGGTTTGCGGCCCTCTGGTTCCACCTCACGCATGGCGTGTGGTCGATGTTCCAAACCGTAGGTTGGGCGAACGATACGTGGTATCCGCGTTTGAAGTGCATCGCCAACATCGTGGCAACGCTCGTATTCCTCGGCTTTGCCGCTGTGGTTGTCGTCTATTTCATCCAGACCGTCTGCCCCTGCTGCGCCGGAGCTTGCTAATTCTTTTTTTTGTAGAACAATAAACACACAAACGATATGGCTTTCAAATTAGATGCTAAAATTCCTGCCGGAGCCCTCGCGGACAAGTGGAACAACCACAAGGCAGCAATCAAGGTCGTAAGCCCCGCCAATAAGCGCAAGCTCGACATCATCATCGTCGGAACCGGTTTGGGCGGTGCGTCTGCGGCTGCTTCGCTCGGCGAACTCGGCTACAACGTCAAAGTATTCTGCATTCAGGATTCACCCCGTCGTGCGCACTCGATTGCCGCTCAGGGTGGTATCAATGCAGCCAAAAATTATCAGAACGACAACGACTCTATCTACCGTCTTTTCTACGATACGATCAAGGGTGGTGACTACCGCGCTCGTGAGGCCAATGTCTACCGTCTGGCCGAGGTTTCGAACCTCATCATCGACCAGTGCGTGGCACAGGGCGTACCTTTCGCTCGCGAATACGGCGGCCTGCTGGCTAACCGTTCGTTCGGTGGTGCGCAGGTGTCGCGTACGTTCTATGCCCGCGGCCAGACCGGACAGCAGTTGCTGTTAGGTGCCTATGCCGCTCTGAACAAGGAGATTGCAGCCGGATCGGTCAAAAGTTATCCGCGTCACGAGATGCTCGACATCGTTATCGAGGACGGCGAGGCCAAAGGCATTATCGCTCGCAACTTGGTAACCGGTGAGATCGAACGCCACGGTGCTCACGCTGTCGTAATGGCCACAGGTGGTTACGGCAATGTCTTCTTCCTCTCAACCAACGCTATGGCCTCGAACGGCTCGGTCGCATTCCAGTGCTACCGCAAGGGCGCAGGATTTGCGAACCCCTGCTTTACACAGATTCACCCGACCTGTATCCCCGTTCACGGCGACCAGCAGTCGAAACTGACCCTGATGTCGGAGTCATTGCGTAACGATGGCCGTATTTGGGTTCCCAAAAAGATCGAGGATGTGAAGGCCATTCGCGCCGGAAAACTCAAACCTTCGGAGATCGCCGAGGAGAACCGCGACTACTATTTGGAACGTCGTTATCCGGCCTTCGGTAACTTGGTTCCGCGTGACGTGGCTTCGCGTGCCGCCAAAGAGCGTTGCGACGCCGGTTTCGGTGTTAATGAAACGGGCTTGGCTGTCTATCTCGACTTCAAGACTGCGATCGAGCGTCTGGGTAAGGAGATTATCAAGCAGCGTTACGGCAACCTCTTCGATATGTACGAGGAGATCACCGACGTGAGCCCCTACGAGCAACCGATGCAGATCTTCCCGGCCGTGCATTACACGATGGGTGGTATCTGGGTTGATTACAACCTGATGACCACCATCCCCGGTCTTTACTCGATCGGTGAGGCCAACTTCTCGGATCACGGAGCCAACCGTCTGGGTGCTTCGGCACTGATGCAGGGTCTGGCCGATGGCTACTTCGTGCTGCCTTATACGATCGGCGACTACCTCTCGCACAAGATCCAAGCTCCGAAGGTAAAGACCGATACGCCCGCATTTGCCGAGGCCGAAAAGGGCGTGCGCGAGAAAATTGCCAAATTGTTTGCTATCAAGGGCAAGCAGTCGGTAGATGATATTCACAAGAAATTGGGCCACATCATGTGGGAGAACGTTGGCATGGCACGTACCAAGGAGTCGTTGGAAAAGGCGATTACCGAGATTCAAGCCCTGCGCAAGGAGTTCTGGAAAGATGTGAAACTGGTAGGAACGGAGAACGAATTCAACGTAGAGTTGGAGAAGGCGTTGCGTCTGGCCGACTTCCTCGAATTGGGCGAATTGATGGCTCGTGACGGTCTGAACCGTGAGGAGTCGTGCGGCGGTCACTTCCGCACCGAGCATCAAACCGAAGAGGGCGAGGCTAAACGTGACGATGAAAACTTCGTGTACGCCGCCGTATGGGAATATAAAGGTATGGACGAGGCTCCCGAATTGAACAAAGAGCCGCTCAATTTCGAGTTTGTACACCCCGCACAGCGTAACTACAAAGACTAATCACACGGACGTTGCACTTTAATAATAATTTGGAACTATGAATTTTACATTAAAGATATGGCGTCAGAAAGACGCTAAGTCGAAGGGCGAATTCAAAACGTACAAAGTCGAAAATATCTCAGCCGACACGTCGTTTCTCGAAATGCTCGATATTCTCAATAATAACCTGATTCACCAAGGCGAAGAACCCGTAGCCTTCGACCACGATTGCCGTGAGGGTATCTGCGGTATGTGTTCGTTGCACATCGACGGCCACGCACACGGCCCGGGTCAGGCAGCAACAACCTGCCAGATCTATATGCGTAAGTTCAAGGACGGCGCAACAATCACCATCGAGCCGTGGCGTTCGGCGGCCTTCCCCGTCATCAAAGACCTCGTGGTAAACCGCGGTGCTTACGACCAGATTCTTCAAGCCGGAGGCTTTATTTCGGTGCGTACCAACTCGGTGGTAGATGCTAACGCAATGCCGATTCCGAAGCCCGATGCCGATGAGTCGATGGATGCTGCTGCCTGCGTAGGTTGCGGAGCTTGTGCAGCCACCTGCAAGAATGGTTCTGCCATGCTCTTCGTGGCAGCTCGCGTATCGTCGTTGGCCAAACTGCCGCAAGGTCGTGTCGAGGGAGCTCGTCGCGCCAAAGCGATGGTAGCTAAGATGGACGAACTCGGATTCGGTAACTGCACCAACACGGGTGCGTGCCAAGCCGAATGCCCGAAATCAATCTCCATCGCGCATATTGCACGTCTGAACCGCGAATTCCTCTGCGCTAAGTTTGAGGAGTAAGTTTAGATATAATAGATTACAAAAGAGACGGGATTGCAATTGCTGCAACCCCGTCTCTTTTGTAATCTATTTACGAGGGGATATCCAAACGCATATAAGAGAGTATCAGGTGTACAAGCATTCGGTGGAATTTATATGCATACTCCTCTCACCCCCAAAATAATTCACCCACGTTGCATCTGTATGCAACGTGGGTGAATTTCGATTTTTGGAGTTGATCAGCAACTCCTTATTGGTTCGGTGACAGACTATTTCAGAGCCTGCTCAACGGCAACGGCAACGGCAACGGTAGCACCGACCATCGGGTTGTTACCCATGCCGAGGAATCCCATCATTTCAACGTGTGCCGGAACCGATGACGATCCTGCGAACTGTGCATCGGAGTGCATACGACCCATCGTATCGGTCATACCGTATGATGCGGGGCCTGCTGCCATGTTGTCGGGGTGCAGGGTACGACCCGTACCGCCGCCCGAAGCGACCGAGAAGTATCTCTTACCGGCCAATACACGCTCTTTTTTATAGGTGCCGGCAACGGGGTGTTGAAAACGAGTCGGGTTGGTCGAGTTACCCGTGATCGAGACGTCAACGTCCTCTTTCCACATCACAGCCACTCCTTCGCGTACATCGTCTGCACCATAGCAACGTACTTTGGCGCGCAGACCTTTCGAGTAAGGAGTTTCTGCAACGATTTTCAATTCTCCCGAATAGTAGTCGAACTCGGTGCGAACATAGGTGAAACCGTTGATGCGCGAGATAATCATCGCAGCATCTTTGCCCAGACCGTTCAGAATCACGCGCAGCGGATTCTTGCGTACTTTGTTGGCCATTTCGGCGATTTTGATTGCACCTTCGGCAGCGGCGAACGATTCGTGACCTGCCAAGAATGCGAAGCACTGAGTCTCCTCGCGGAGCAGACGAGCGGCCAGATTGCCGTGCCCGATACCCACTTTGCGATCATCGGCAACCGATCCCGAGATGCAGAATGCCTGTAACCCTTCGCCGATTGCCTCGGCTGCATCGGCCGCACTCTTGCAACCCTTTTTGATAGCGATTGCTGCACCTACCACATAAGCCCACTTCGCGTTTTCGAAGCAGATAGGCTGCGTCTCTTCGCAGGTTTTGTAAGGGTCGAGACCCTTTTCGTCGCAGATAGCTTTTGCCTCTTCGACGCTTTTGATTCCATATTGTGCAAGCGCGGCATTGATCTGCTCGATGCGGCGTTCGTAACTTTCAAATAAAGCCATATCTTCTATAATTTTACGATTCGTGAAACGGATTACTCTTTACGCGGGTCGATGTACTTGGCAGCCTCTGCAAAGCGGCCATAAGTGCCTTTTGCCTTCTCCAAAGCCTCGGCAGCAGCCACACCCTTCTTAATCATGTCCATCATTTTGCCCAGATGCACGAACTCGTAGCCGATGACCTGATCGTCCTCGTCGAGAGCCATGCGGGTGCAGTATCCCTCGGCCATTTCGAGGTAACGTGTCCCTTTGGCAACCGTACCGAACATTGTACCTACCTGACTGCGAAGACCTTTTCCGAGGTCTTCGAGCGATGCGCCGATTGCAAGACCACCCTCCGAGAAGGCCGACTGGCTACGACCGTAGACGATTTGCAGGAACAACTCGCGCATAGCGGTATTGATTGCATCGCACACCAAGTCGGTATTGAGTGCTTCGAGCAGCGTTTTCCCCGGCAGAATTTCCGATGCCATAGCAGCCGAGTGGGTCATACCCGAGCAGCCGAGAGTTTCGACCAGAGCCTCCTCGATGATACCGTCCTTGATATTGAGAGTCAGCTTGCAGGCTCCCTGCTGGGGGGCGCACCAACCCACACCGTGCGTCAGGCCGCTGATATCCTTAATCTCCTTAGCACGAACCCATTTGCCCTCTTCGGGGATCGGAGCCGACGGGTGGTTGGCTCCCTTTTTTACGCAGCACATCTGCTGCACTTCATGTGTGTAGATCATAATTTATTGTTTAGTTGTGGTCATTTCAAAGAATTTGTGCCCGAAAATTTGCACCGCAAAGATAGCGATAATCCTTGATTTCTTCATGAAGCGTTCAAAGTTTTTCGTGTAAAATCGTTCAAAAGGCTCTCTGCGATGTGCCGGAAAAGCAAAAAAACCTGCCGCTATACGGCAGGTTTTCACAAAAACATTCACACAAAATCAGATCAATGACCTCTTTTAATCTAATTCTTTGAGTTGAATCGTGAGTTTTAATCGACCTCCGGCCTCAATGTTCCGTCCCATTGACCAGATCGAAACGTTACTTCCCGATCCGTGTTGCACGACAAACATCGGCATGCGTGTTTTCTGCGTGGCAAACCAGCTCTCTTCGGCCAGCGTGAAGGTTACGACGCCATCGGTGTTGGTCACCTGTGACGCATTGGGAGCTGTTGTATTATTGTTTTCGAAGAGCTTATAGGTTGCCTCGTCATACATTTTCACCGTCTCTTCGGCAGCGGGTATGCCATCTTTGCTCAGTACCGTTACCTTTACCGTTGCATTACCATGCGGATCATCCTTTTTGCAGGCACCCAATAGGAGCGCGAATCCCAGCGCGAAGCTGAGTAACATCATCTTTTTCATCATACTTTAATATTATAGGCGTTTAAAATGAGGGTTAGGTTGTTGGCCGTTTGCCAACGAATCAATTCTGAACGCGCTGCAAAGTTAACGAAAAATCGGACAATAGAACAAACTAAATGAACAAAATCATTATAAATGTGGAAAAAAATAAAAAAAATAGTACTTTGTATAACATAATACTAAAATTTGTTTTATATTTGCATTGTGAAAATAGTAGATAGCACAAATAATTAACCCAAAAATAAGATCTAATGTCATGAAACAGACCGTAAATGTGAATATTGCATCGGTAGCTTTTACGCTCGACGAGGATGCTTGTCATGTTCTGCGTAACTATTTTGATGAAATAAAGAGCCGCTTGCCGGAGGATGACACCGAAACAATGGACGACATCGAGGCGCGTGTGGCGGAGCTTTTTGCCGAGCGGATAAGTTCGCCGATGCGTGTTGTTACACTCGATGTCGTGCGTTCGACCATGAATCAGATTGGATCGCCGGCAGAGTTTGGCGAACCGCACAACGTCAGCGACAATTCGGCACAGCCGAGCATGGAGGAGCAGCCCGACGAATTGCCGAAAAAACTCTATCGCTCGCGCAACGAACGCTCAATTGCCGGAGTCTGCGGTGGGTTGGCCGAATTTTTCGATACCGACCCGACCATGATTCGGCTGTTGACGCTGTTGATGATCTTCTTTGGCGGCCTTTCGATCTGGGCTTACATCATTTTGTGGATCGTCATTCCGGAGGCTCCCGTGTGGAAAATGGATATGAATCATAAAAACCAATAAAAATTTAAAATTATGTCAACGACTCAAAACAGACGACTTTTTCGTTCCCGTGACGGCGTATTTGCCGGTGTCTGCGGTGGTTTAGCCGAATTCTTCGGACTCGACACTTCGCTGGTTCGCATTGCAACTTTGCTGCTGATCCTTTTTGGCGGACTTTCGCTGTGGGTGTACATCATCCTTTGGCTCATTGTTCCCAAGGCTCCGCTGCGTATAAATCAATAGATTTTATGGTTGAAGACAATGTAAAAGCGCAGATGCGCAAAGGTATTTTGGAGTATTGTATTCTCTCGATTCTTTCGCGCGAGGATTCCTATGCTCCGAAGATCATCGCCGAGCTTAAAGATGCCGAGATGATCGTTGTTGAGGGTACACTCTACCCGATCCTCACTCGGCAGAAAAATGCCGAATTGCTGACTTACCGCTGGGAGGAGTCGCCGCAGGGCCCTCCGCGCAAGTACTACTCGCTCACGCAGAAAGGTCGTGAATATCTCTCGACACTCGATCAGGCGTGGGATGAATTGGTCGGACAGATTCAACTGATCCGCTACGGAAAAACAGAAGACAAATAACCCGTAATACCCACTAAAATTATGAAAAAGATAGCACTTGTCACCGCCATCTTGGCGGCTCTTGTTTCAACGGCAGCCTATTTAACTTGTGTGGCGATTCCCGTCTTTACCCAACAAATCAAGGGGAGTGGTACGGTGGTTACCCGCACGATTCCCGCACCGCAGTTCGACGCCGTGAGTGTTTCGCGTGCCGTTAAAGTGATGATTACCGACCAGACTGACGGACAGATCCGTATTGCGGCCGATGATAATCTGATTGAGCATGTGGTTGTAAAAACCGATGGCGGTGAGTTAGAGATCACGATGGATAAATCGCTCCAAAATATCTCGAATGCCGATGTTACGGTGACGATTCCTGCCAACGGTCGTATTCGCTCGTTAGAGGCGTCGAGTGCGGCCTCCATTAAGACCGAGGTTCCGTTGCAGGCCGATTCGTTTGAGGTCGATGCATCGAGTGCCGCCAAAATCACGGCGCAAGTTTCGGCTGCAAAATGCGATGTCGGAGCGTCGAGCGCGGCGAAGATCAATCTTACGCTGACTGCGGATGACTGTTCGGTCGATGCATCGAGTGCCGCCAAGATCACGTTGACGGGTACGGTGGAACGGTTTATTGCCGAGGCTTCATCGGCCTCGAAGATCTATGCCGAGAAGGTGGTGGCGAAGTGTGCCGATCTCGAAGCATCGAGTGGTGCCGACATTGCGGTTTGCTGTACGGATGAACTCCATGCCGAAGCATCGAGCGGAGCCGATATTAGCTACACGGGCGATTGCCGAGCCTCGATTTCGAAATCAAGCGGCGGTTCCGTGCGCAAAAACTAATCAATCAAAGTGAGTACGATTATGAATGAAGTGAAAAAATGTAGCATATCGGGTGTCGCGTTCACATTGGATGCCGATGCCTATACCGCGCTCGAATCCTACCTCGATAGCCTGAAAAAAGCCTATAAAGAGAGTCCGGATGGTTCGGAGATTGTGGCCGATATCGAAGCGCGTATTGCCGAGTTGATCCTCTCGGCACAGGACAACGGACGGGTGGTGGAAAAACCACTTATCCTCAATATTATTAAACAAATGGGTACGGCCGAAGATATTACCGAAGAGATCCCCGACAGCGACCTTCGTCACGAGGAACCACGCATCCCGCGCCGGCTCTACCGAGATACCGAAAATGCGAAGTTGGGCGGAGTTTGTGCCGGTATCGGTAAATATTTCGACATTGATCCCGTGTGGGTTCGGTTGGCCTTGTTTCTGCCGATTCTGATGACTTGTCTCAGTTGGCTGCCGTTTATGGAGTGGATGGGGCGTATGTTCGGCAATCTGTTCGGAATTTTCTCGATCTGTTACTTCATCATGTGGTTTGCAGTCCCTGCGGCACGTTCGGCTCGTCAGAAACTCGAAATGAACGGAGAGAAGATCACGGCTCAGTCGATCCAAGAGGTCACCTCTGCGGCGGCAAATGATCCCGATTCCAAAGCGAAACCTATTGTTGCGGAGGCTGTTTCTCTCTTCGGAAAAGTTGTTTTGATTCTGTTGAAAATCTTTGCCGGACTGATTGTTTTTGGCTTGATTATGTCGGCCTGCGCCTTGATAATCGGATTGTTTGCGGTTCTTGTCGGTGGCTCGGCGGTGCTTACTCCAGACTTTTTGCAGGATATGGGGCTTTGGGTTCCGATTCTCGGAATCTTTGTGGCATTGATTCCTGTTATTCTGTTGATCTATGTACTGATGTGCCTGATTGCATCGCGTAAGCCCGGCGGCAAAACTGTTCTTGCGATCTTTATCCTATGGATGCTCTCGATCATTGCATGCGCCAGCGTAGCTATTCATGAAAATGCCGGCGAGAAGATCCGTCACAAACAGTCGGCCATCGAACGGGTACTCAATACCGATGTTGTGGTCGATGGCGATACAACCACGCTCGGCCGCATCCTGAATCGTTATTCCGATCAGGAGGTTATTGATGAAGAGAGCGGACATCGCGTACATATCAGCATCCCCTCGAAGTCGATCGAGGTAACCATCAACAAAGATTCGGCCGGAGTTCAAATGAAGGCGATGGTCAACGAAGATTCGCTCCCTGTTCAAAAGCGAGTGGTGATAAAAACCACCGTGCAGAAGTAGATTCGATTTCTAAATCTGGTTTTGGCGCAGAAGGCGACTCTTTTAAATAGGGTCGCCTTCCGGTTTTCTGTGGATAATTTGCCTGTTAGGTGCGAATTTTAACTTTTAATTCTTGATTTATGATTAGAATCACTACCTTTGAGCGTTTTTGTTTTTAAACGAAAGAGTATGGCCGGAATTAAATGTATTGGCATCTTGACATCGGGCGGTGACGCTCCGGGAATGAATGCTGCAATTCGCGCGGTGACCCGCAGCGCAATCTTCAACGGATTTGAAGTGAAGGGAATTATGCGTGGTTACAAAGGGCTGGTTTACAATGAAATTGTTGAATTTAAATCGCAAAGTGTTAGCAATATTATTCAGCTGGGCGGTACGATTCTAAAAACCGCACGTTGTAAAGAGTTTGTCACCCCCGAAGGGCGCAAAGCGGCCTATGACAACATGACGGCGGCAGGCATTGATGCGTTGGTGGTGATCGGCGGTGACGGTTCGTTGAGCGGAGCCGAGATCTTTGCGCAGGAGTTCAACGTGCCGATCGTCGGACTGCCCGGCACGATCGACAACGATCTGGGCGGTACGGATTCGACAATCGGTTACGATACGGCACTCAATACGATTGTCGAGGCGGTCGATAAGTTGCGTGATACGGCATCGAGCCACGAACGACTCTTTTTTGTTGAGGTAATGGGCCATACGGCCGGTTATCTCGCGCTTAATAGCGCGCTGGCGACTGGCTCCGAAGCGGCGATTATCCCTGAAATGGATACTGAGGTCGACCAGTTGGCCGAGTTGATCAATCACGGATTCCGCAAGAGCAAGAACTCCGCCATTGTCATTGTGGCCGAGAATCCGGTGACGGGTGGTGCTACGGCTCTGGCCGAACGTGTCAAGAAAGAGTTCCCGCAGTATGATGCGCGAGTGACGATTCTTGGACACATTCAGCGTGGCGGTTCGCCCACGGCACTCGACCGTATTTTGGCATCGCGTTTAGGCGAAGCGGCGATCGAGGCGTTGATCGACGGTCAGCGTAATGTCATGATCGGGGTCAACAACGGGAAAATAGTTTATGTGCCTTTTGCCAAGGCTGTGAAGCACGATAAAGGCATCAACCGTAGCGACTTGGATCTGGTGAAGATGCTCTCGATATAAAAAATTATAATTCCGAACTAAACGAACGAATGAAACGTGTAATAGGCATCGGCAATGCCCTGACCGACATGCTGGTCAATCTCAAAACCGACTCTGTGTTGGGACGGTTCAAATTAGCCAAAGGCTCGATGAGCCTTGTTGATACTAAGTTGCAAACCGAAATTTCGAAGTCGGTAGCGGGCTTGCCCTACTCGCTTTCACTCGGCGGCTCGGCCGGAAATACCATTCGCGCCATGGCGCAGTTGGGGTGTGATGTCGGGTTTATTGGTAAAGTGGGGCAGGATACCACGGGTGATTTCTTTGTGCAGGCCCTTGAAAATCTGGGTATCGAGCCGATTATTTTTCGCGGCACGGAGCGTTCCGGCAAATGTGTATCGCTCATCTCACCCGATGGTGAGCGCACCATGGTTACCCATTTAGGTGCGGCACTCGAACTTTCGGCAGAGGAGATCGAACCGACGATCTTCGATGGTTATGATTGCCTCTATGTGGAGGGTTATCTGGTACAAAACCATGAGCTGATTCTCCAAGCCACACGTACGGCCAAAGAGTGTGGCTTGACGGTGGCCATTGATCTGGCCAGTTTCAACATCGTGGCCGAGAATCTCGAATTCCTCCGAACACTTGTTCGGGAGCATGTCGATATTGTCTTTGCTAACGAGGACGAGGCGAAAACCTTTACCTGTGAGTCCGAACCACTCAATGCCTTGCAAACGATCTCGCAGATGTGTGATCTGGCTGTTGTGAAGATCGGCACGAAGGGCGCGTTAATCAAACAGGGCGACGAGGTGGTGCATGTCGGCATTATGGCCGCAGCTAAACGTGTCGATACGACCGGAGCGGGCGATTTTTATGCCGCAGGTTTTCTGGCCGGTATGTGTGCCGGACTTTCGTTGCGTCAATGCGGTACGGTCGGGGCAATTACTGCGGGTAAGGTGATCGAAGTTGTCGGAACGACCTTTGGAAAAGAGGCGTGGGACGACATCGACCGACTGGTGCGCAAAGTCGAAAACGAAAAATATCTGTTTTAGATCCCTTCCGATAAAATAGTTCGGCCTGCTTTGTGGTTTGCACAAAGCAGGCCGAACTATTTTTATGGCGGGGCTATTGGTGTCTTCGGGCCAGCTCCATTTCGAGATCGGCGATCGTACAGCCGGTGGCCTCCAAGAGTACGAGCAGGTGATAAATCAAATCCGATGCTTCGTAGATCATCGCCTCGCGGTTGCCGGCAACCGCCTCAATAACGGTCTCCACGGCCTCTTCGCCTACCTTCTGGGCAATTTTATTGACCCCTCGCGTGAAGAGTTTCGAGGTGTATGAACCCTCAGGCATCTCGGCATGACGACCTTGGATGATGCTCTGCAAATTACGAATAAACCCTTCGGTTTCGGGTGTTGCGGAGCCGAAACAGGTTTTTGATCCGGTGTGGCAGGTTGGGCCGTGGGGTATGGCACGAATCAAGAGCGTGTCGTTGTCGCAGTCGACTGCTACGGAGACAATGTCGAGGAAGTTTCCGCTGGTTTCGCCCTTTGTCCAAAGACATTGGCGTGAGCGGCTGTAAAAAGTGACACGTCCCTCTGCTATGCTTTTTTCGTAGGCCTCGCGATTCATGTAGCCGAGCATAAGCACTTGTAAAGTGTTGTTGTCTTGAATGATGGCCGGAATAAGGCCGTTCTGCTTGTCGGCGCAGAGTGCCGTAAATGGTGTTGCGGTAATTTTCATCGGTAAAATAATTAAGATCTGACAAGAATGTTTCGTTGGCGAAGTCCCGCTTTGAGCACGGGAATCGGAATTTCGTTATAGTGGAAGATGCTGGCGGCGAGTGCGGCGTCGGCACGTCCGGTGGTTAGCACCTCGGCGATATGGTCGATGGAGCCGGCTCCACCCGATGCGATGATCGGTATGGGTAGTTCGGCCAGTTGGGCATAGGTGGCCGTGGGATAGCCGTTGCGGGTGCCATCGTGATCCATCGAGGTGAATAGAATTTCACCTGCTCCGCGCTGCCATGCCTCGTAAGTCCAGGAGGTTAGCTCACGATCCGTGGCGCGTTTACCTCCGTGGGTCGTCACACGCCACAGACCTTCAATGACTCGTGCATCAATAGCCACCACGACGAATTGTGAGCCGTATTTGGCGGCGATCTGGTTGATGAGTTGCGGCGTGCGGACGGCTGCGCTGTTGATGGTGATCTTGTCGGCTCCCGCATCAAGGAGCCGTCCGGCGTCGTCTAACGAGGAGATGCCGCCGCCAACGGTGAACGGAATGTCGATCTGCTCGGCAATCCGTGAAACGAGGCTGGTGAAGGTGCTGCGTCCCTCTTCGGTGGCACTGATGTCGAGGTAGACCAGTTCATCGGCCCCCTCGGCCGCGTATTTGGCTCCCAATTCCACGGGATCTCCCACCGAGCGCAGCCCCACGAAGTTGATTCCCTTGACAGTCTTCCCTTCGTGAATGTCCAGACAGGGTATTATTCGTTTTGCAAGCATCTCTTCAATTCGTTAAGGGTGATTCTCCCTTCGTAAAGGGCTTTTCCGACAATGACGCTCCGCAGACCGGCCTCGTTAAGAGCCCGAATGTCGTCCATGCCGGAGATGCCACCGCTGACGGTGATCTCTGTGTCGGGAAATTGGCTTTGCAGGGTTGTGTATAGCTCGGAGGCGGGGCCGCATAGCATGCCGTCACGCGAGATGTCGGTGCAGATGACACGTCGAAGTCCTTGGTGGATAAACTGTTCGATCAGTGTTTGCACCGTGGTATCCGACCGTTCAAGCCAACCTTGTATGGCCACCTTTCCATCGCGAATATCGGCACCGAGGATCAATCGTTCGCCGCCGAATTCCGCCAGCCAATCCGTGAATAGAGCCGGATCGCGCACGGCGATGCTGCCGCAAATGGCATGTGCCGCACCGGCCGAAAAGACATCCACGAGGGCTTGGCGAGTCTTGATGCCACCTCCGTATTGGATTTCGAGCGTGGTTTTGGCGGCTACACGTTCCAATACCCGCAGATTGCGTGGTTCCGAAGCCTTTGCTCCGTCCAGATCGACCATGTGCAGTCTCCGGATGCCGGCCTCTTCGAACCGCAGTGCCGCTTCGACCGGATCACGATAGTAGGTCGTTTGTTGGGCATAGTCGCCTTGTGTCAGACGCACGCATGCGCCGTCAATGAGGTCTGTGGCAGGTATGATTTCAATCATCGGAGTTTGAGTTTTAAAAAGTTTTCAAGTATGCGAGCCCCAGTTGAACCGCTTTTTTCGGGGTGAAACTGCACTCCGAAGAAATTTTCGTGCGCCAAAGCCCCGCTGAACGATAGGCCGTAGTCGGTTACGGCAATCGTGTCGGCGCATAATTCGGCTGCGAACGAATGGACGTAATAGAGATAGCTCTGCTCGCTGATCCCCTCGAAGAGAGGTGTTCGTAGGTTGCGGATTGTGTCCCAGCCCACATGGGGCACTTTGAGCCGTTCGCCGTTGGATTGTTGTTCGGGTAACCGTACCACTTGTGTCGGGAAGATCCCCAGACAACTTGCCGCCCCCTCTTCGCTCGATCGACAGAGTAACTGCATACCAATGCAGATTCCCAATACGGGTTGTGTCAATCTGGGTATGATCTTGTCCAGACCGCGTTCGCGAAGTTTGAGCATGGCTGATGAGGCTTCACCCACACCCGGAAGGATCACCCGATCGGCCATACGGAGCATCTCTTCATCGGCCGTGACTGTGAACTCGGCTCCGGCACGCCGCAACGCATCGGCTACCGAGCGTAGGTTGCCTGTGTCGTAATCAATAACTGCTATCATAAAATTCCTTTGCTGCTCGGAATGTCGTATCCGAATTCGTTACGAGCCACGGCCATTCGTAATGCGCGGGCAAAAGCCTTGAAAATGGCCTCGGCTTTGTGGTGATCGTTCTCTCCATCTGCCTCAATTTGCAGGTTGCATCGTGATGCGCAGCAGAGTGATTGGAAAAAATGGCTGAATAGTTCGGTGGGCACGTCACCCACGCGCTCGCGACTAAATGTGACCTTCCAACGAAAGTCGATGCGTCCGCCGAAGTCGAGCAACACCAAGGCGCGGCAGTCGTCCATCGGCAACACAAACCCGTAACGTCCGATGCCTATCTTTGTTCCCAGCGCGCGGTCGATCGCCTCACCCAGTACAATAGCCACATCCTCTACGGTGTGATGTTCGTCCACCTCCAAATCGCCTTTGGCTTCGACCGATAGCGTTACTCCGCCGTGGTGTGCGATCTGTTCGAGCATGTGATCCAAAAAGTGTAAACCCGTGGCGATGTGTGGTTCGAACGCGCCACCTCCATCGAGATCGAGTTGTACGCGCACCTCTGTTTCGCGAGTTTTGCGCGCTATGGCAACGCAACGTTCGCCGCGGCGAATGAACTCCGCAATCTCCGCCCAGGAGTTGCTGATCAGTACGCAGCTATCGGCGGCATTGTTTTCGTGCAAGAGCCGCTGCCCCTCCTCTTTGGAGGCGAATAGGATACCGCGTGCACCGAGGTTGCGTGCCAATAAAATATCGGTCACACGATCGCCGATGACGTAACTGCCTCTCAAATCATACGACCCGTCCATATAGCGACCGAACATGCCGGTGCGTGGTTTGCGGGTAGGAGCGTTGTCCCGCTCAAAGGTGCGGTCGATCAATTCGGCATCAAATGTCACCCCCTCACCACGCAAGGTGTCGAGCATCATGCGGTGGGGCGGCAGAAAGTCGGTTTCGGGGAAGGCCTCCGTGCCGAGCCCGTCTTGATTGGTTGCCAACACCAACTCGAAATCGAGTTCGGAGAGCTTTTTTAGCCCTAAAATGGCTCCGGCAACGAATGCTAATTTTTCAAGGCTGTCGACCTGTTCGTCCGCAGGCTCTGCGATGATCGTACCGTCACGGTCGATAAAAAGGGCTTTTTTCATAGAGCAAAATTTTTCAAAGTTTCTAACAACCGATCGTTTTCATCGGGGCGTCCCACAGTAATCCGCAGACACTGTTCGCATCCCCTGACCCGAGAGCGGTTGCGGACAATGACGCCGGCGGCGATCAATACCTCATAGAGCCGATCGGCATCGACGGTTTTAACCAATAAAAAGTTGGCATCGGAAGGATAGATCTGTCGGATGCAGTCGTAGGTGGACATGACCGAGACCAATCGTGCGCGCTCCTGTCGGATTTCGCTCACTTGTGCCGTGATGTCGCGACACAAACACTCTGCTGCAGCCTCCTGTGCCAACGAGTTGATGTTGTAGGGATATTTAACCCGACCAAACACGGCTGCAATGCGTGGCGCGGCAAAAGCTAACCCAATGCGCAATCCGGCCATTCCCCACGCTTTGGAGAGCGTTTGCAGGATAATGAGATTGGGAAATTCGTCCAAACGGCTCAAAAACCCCCGACGGTCGCAGAAGTCGATGTAGGCCTCGTCCAGAACAACCATGCCGTTGAATGCGCGGATCAACCGTTCGATCTCTACACTCGGAAAAGCGTTGCCCGTGGGGTTGTTGGGGGAGCAGATCCAGAGTAATTTGGTGTGGTCGTCTGCGGCAGCCAACAATGCATCGACGGGTAGCGAAAAATCGGTTCCGAGCGGTACTTCGCGCATCTCTATGTTGTTTATGGCCGCCGCTACGCGATACATGCCGTAGGTCGGGGCGATCGAAAGAACGTTGTCGCGTGCCGGTTCGCAGAAGATGCGGTAGGCGAGGTCTATCGCCTCATCGCTGCCGTTTCCGAGGAAAATCTGCTCCTCGGCGATCCCTTTCAGAACGGCAATTTGTCGTTTTAAATCGCGTTGGTGCGGGTCTGGGTAGCGATTTACGCCGTTGTCGTAGGGATTTTCGTTGGCGTCGAGCCACGCTTCGATTGTGCCCCCTTCGTACTCATCGCGTGCTGTCGAATAGGGGTCGAGTGCTAATATGTTGGGACGTACCCATGCCTCCGGACGTTTCATCGGACACCTCCTTCCATACGGATACGGACAGCAGCAGCGTGTGCATCCAACCCTTCGGCCTCGGCCATGGCAATGATTGCCGGAGCCAACTGCTCTAACCCTTCGCGGGTCAACTCCTGATAGGTCACCTTGCGTAGAAAGCTCTCTGTGTTTACACCGCCGTAAGCGCGTGCCCAGCCGCTGGTGGGTAATGTGTGGTTGGTTCCCGAGGCGTAATCACCGGCACTTTCGGGGGAGTAATCACCGATGAAAATACTACCGGCGGCCGTGATGCGTTCGGCAACGGCTGAGGCATTGCGCAGGGCGAGAATCAGGTGTTCGGCGGCATATTCGTTGGCAAAGTCGATCATCTTCGACTCGTTGGCCAATACGATGATGCGACTGTGTGCGAGAGCTTCGCGAATGGTATCGGCACGCGGAGCGACAGCAGTCTGGGCTTGGGCAGCCTCTATCACGGCTTCGGCAAATGATCCCGAACGGCAGACCAGCACCGCTTGGCTGTCGCCTCCGTGTTCGGCCTGTGACAATAGATCGGCCGCGGCGAACGCCGGCGATGCACCGTCATCGGCCAATACAAGCACCTCCGAAGGGCCAGCCGGCAGATCGACCGCAACCTCAGAGGCTCCGACCAACTGTTTGGCTGTTGTGACATAACGGTTTCCGGGGCCAAAGATCTTATCGACACGCGGAATGCTCTCTGTGCCGTAAGCCATGGCGGCGATCGCTTGCGCACCACCCACGGCAAAGATCCGATCGACTCCGCAGAGAGCCGCCGTATAGAGAATTTCGGGGGCGATTCGCCCTTCGCGCGAGGGCGGCGTGCAGAGCACGACTTCGCGGCATCCGGCAATGCGTGCCGGCAGAGCCAACATCAGTACGGTCGAGAAGAGCGGGGCTTTGCCGCCCGGAATATAGAGCCCGACGCGTTGTAGCGGTAAGGCGCGCTGTGTGCACCGTACGCCGTTGTTCACCTCGACTTCGATCGGACGAGGTAATTGTGCTTGGTGAAACGTTTCGATGTTTTTCTTGGCCGTTTCGAGAGCCTCTTTCAACGAAGCGGAGAGGAGTTCGGCCGCGGCTTGGCAGCTCTCTTGCGATACCTCGAACCGATCGGGTGTGAAGCCCTCAATCTGTGTCGTGATTCGGCGTAACGCCTCATCTCCACCTTCGCGCACGGCTTTCAAAATCTCGGTGACGGTTTGTGTAATGGCACTCTCGTTGCGGGTGTCGCGGCGCATCAATTGCGCCCATTCAGAGCGGGGCGGTTCGTTGTATATTTTCAGGAAATCCATAGTTGGTCGATTTAGCGGATCATATTCTCGAGGTTGAGCACCAGAATGCCCTCTGCACCAATCGCTTTGAGCTGTTCGATGCGTTGCCAGAGTTGCTCCTCGGCAATGACAACATGCATCGAGCACCAGCCCTCTTGAGCCAGCGGCAGAATCGTTGGGCTACGCATGCCGGGTAGGAGTGCGGCGGCTTCTTGGATCTTGGCTTCGGGCAGATTCATCAATACATATTTCATGTTGTGGCTTTCGAGGATCGAGTTGAATCGAAATTTGAGCTGTTCGACTACTTCGCGTTTGGCCGCATCGAGAGCCGGCGTGGCGATCAGTACCGCTTCCGAGAAGAAGACCTTTTCGACCTCGACCAATCCGTTGGAAACCAACGTTCCGCCCGATGATACGATGTCGAAGATGCCATCGGCCATCCCCACCGCAGGGGCTATCTCCACCGATCCTTCGATGGTGTGTATTTCAGCGTTGATCCCTTTTTCAGCGAAAAATCCCGCAAGGATATTGGGGTACGAGGTTGCCACGCGCTTGCCGCAGAAAAAATCAAGACCATCATAGGCGATGTTTTTAGGGACAGCCAGTGAGATACGGCAGTCGCCGAAACCCAACTGCATGGCTTCATCGACCGTGTAGCCCTTCTCTGCTACCTCGTTGCGGCCGACAATTCCCAGGTCAGCCACACCCATGGCCACGGCCTGCGGAATGTCGTCATCGCGCAGGTAAAGAACTTCGAGTGGAAATCCCTCGGCGCGCGAGATGAGTTTGCGTTTACTTTCGGCAACGCAGATGCCTGCTTCGGCGAGCAGACTGATACTTTGTTCGTTTAAGCGGCCTTTGGCCTGAATGGCGATTCTGAGCATATCTGTTTTTTTGTTCTATTTGCTCGCTCCTGCACAGGTGGCCATAAAAAAAGCCCACCCGACAGGGGTGAGCTTCGTTATGTTATGAAATCAATTTCGGTTGTTACATAGACATATCCATTCTACCCCTTGGAAAAGTGGTGATGATGATGGATATGATGGAAACGAATCATTCTTTGTGATCTCTTTTACGGTTGCAAAGGTAGAACTTTTGGTATAAAAACCAAAAAAATGGTTGAAAAAATAATTTATTATTTACATTTTTGTATGCTGTATGGTGGTTCAAGTCCGCATGTGTCAAGTAGTTGTGTGTTATTGAAAATTTTTTCGGTTGCATCGTCAGCAGCTATCACTCCCTCACGCATTACAATCGAACGGGGGCAAAGTTCGGCAACCATCTCCATGTCGTGTGTGGCGATGAGTGTGGTGTGTGAGAACGAACGAATCTGTTCAATGATGTGACGTCTGGCGCGTGGGTCAAGTGCGGCCGTGGGCTCATCCATGACCAATATCGATGGCTCCATAGCCAGCACGGTGGCGATCGAAACGCTCTTTTTTTGTCCGCCAGAAAGATGATAGGGAGCCTCTTTGCGTAGTGCGGTTGCCCCCACGGCTTCCAATGCTGCCGCTACGCGCCGCTCAATTTCAGCAGGTGTCAAACGCATGTTCGAAGGGCCGAAGGCGACATCCTCCTCGACCGTGGGCATAAAAAGTTGGTCGTCGGGGTCTTGAAAAACCACGCCGACACTCTGCCGAATCAGCGGTAGGGTCTGACGCAACAACGGAATGTCGCCGATCGAAATTTGTCCCGATGTGGGCATCAACAGCCCATTGGTGTGCAGCAACAAGGTCGATTTTCCGGCCCCGTTGGCTCCGATGAGAGCCACCTTTTCACCGTGCAATATGTGTAGTGACACCCCGCGCAGGGCTTCGTAACCGTTTTGATAGCGGTAGTGTACCTCGTTGAAACGAATGAAATGATGACTCATGAGTAGAAGATTACGGCGATTCGTTCGATCGGGTGAAAAATTCGCAAGACGATAAAAAACGTACACCAAAATAGCGTAAAAAGAGTATCCCGCCAATGCCAGCTCCCTTGGGCGGTCAATCCGTTTGGAATTGAGCCGTTGAATCCGCGAGCCCGCATGGCATTGTCGATCCGCTCGGCACGGGCGAATGTGCGGATGAGGAGCTGTCCGGTAAGTGTTGCCCAGATACGTAGCGGATAGGAGCGGCGACCGAAACTGCGAGCATCGCGTGCGCGTGTCATTCCCAACCCTTCGTCAATCAGCACGAATAGATAGCGATAGACAAAGAGTAGTTGGGTGGTGAAGAGTGAAGGGAGTCCCAAGCGTTGCAAAGCGCGGCAGAGGTTGTAGATGCCTGTGGCATAAATTACCACCAATAGCGTTTGCACCGACAGTATGCCGCGCAAGATGATTGACCAGAACGACACCCAACCTTGGCTGATCGCTACATTTCCGATCGTAAAGGCCGTTTGGCGGTCGTATATGGGGTTGAAGAGGCCGATGAAGAGGACAAACGGCAATACGAGGAGCGAGCGACGGAAGATCATTCCATAGCTCAATCCGCCTTGTGCCGCAGCAGTGATCGGCCAGAGGAAGAAGAGGAGTATATCTGAAAAATTGCGCAATGGTAGCGACAGCATCGTAACGAGCAGAACCACCGTTACGGTGAGCTTGGCGCGTGCATCCATCGCATGGAGCGGACTCTGCTGTTGTGCCGTCCGCTCCATGATATCTAACTCGTAGCGTGCTTTTTGGAGTGTGTTTTTCACGATTTGCGGTGTCCCGTTCGTAGAAGATACGACACGCCGAAAGCTGTTAGAAGAATAGCTCCGCTGCCGATAATTCCAGCAAAAGTGGTGTTGTAGTCGGCTATCACCGCACTCTTTTGTAGGAGCGATTCGGCTGCTTGATGTATCGAATCGGACGGTGCAATCAACTCCTCACTGCCGACTATCTGGCCGATCGACCACTCCAAACCGTCGGGGTTGGACGAGGCAATCCATGCGAATGATCCGGCGATGAGCAGCGTTACGACAGTGATAAGAGCCATTGCCTTGCCGTAACGGTGTTGCTGCGGAGCCTTTTGCTGCCTAATATCCACCAGCAGTTCGGGCTTATAACTGCGCACGACCCCCAAAACGGCCGCTGTCGCCAACCCCTCGCCCAGACCGATCAACAGATGGATCGGCAGCATGAATAGCAGAAACTGCCCTGTAGGTAGGGCCGTGATGCCCGAAGCCTCAGTTTCGAGTGTGACGGCAGTTGCTCCCAGCTCTAACCCGATGACGCAGGCCAAGATGGATGCCAGCACAATTCGTCCGGTGGAGGCTTGGTGGCGCACGATCGGTCGATAGATGAGCGGATAGGTTACCAAGCAGGTGAAGAATGCCATGTTGAAGATATTGCACCCCAAGGCCATGAACCCTCCATCGGCAAAGATCAAACATTGTAGAACCAAGACCGATGAGAGGGTGAGAAAGGCTGCCCACGGTCCCAGTATGGCGGCCAATAGAATACCGCCTACAATATGACCACTGGATCCCGTTCCCGGAATCGTGAAATTAATCATCTGTGCCGCAAAGACGAAGGCCCCCATGACCCCCATCAACGGGACGATCTGATCGTTGTGACTCTTTTTGACTTTGGCAACGGCAGTCGCAATTAGCGTTGCCGAAACGGCCGCCGCGGCGATGAATACCGGTGGCGAAACCAGCGCATCGGACATGTGCATACTATTCGGATTTAAGCGTAAACGATGGGCTGCGCGATAGATCTGTTCGACACATCATATCGCGTAGCCTAATCGTGTGTTATGAATTTTTTGATGAGCGTAAATGTTTTTTGTTTGCTTCGTCCCAATTCGAGTGATCCATCTCCTCAGGGGTGCGGAACTTGAAAAGCGGCAGCAAAAACAACCAGGTCGTCAGGCAGAACGGGCCGGTCAGGGTTGGGATGCCCACCGGTGCCAACAAAATATTCATGCCAGCTTGGATGAAGACCGTGGTGATGATGCCGATCAGACACCAGAGTGCCGAACGCCACGACGGTTTGTAGAAGGTGCAGCCCAAAGCAATACCTGTCAAAACGGCACTGAATCCGTAAAGTCCGTTTGCTACATCACTTCCCGAAGCCTTGAATATGATGGCGATGAAGAGTGCGACGGCCGATGCTATGGCAGCCCAGAGGCAGGCCCAGCGGTTGGCGATCAGCAACGCTACAAGGAAAAATACCCCTGTGATCCACGAATTGACGAGAAATACCTGAGCAACGTTTTTCAACCAATATACGACCAGATGTCCGAATCCGATGTTTTCAAATCCGTTGATTGCCGCCGTGGGCAATTCGGGTGTAGCGAGTGCATCGGGGGCTATTCCGTGCATGGCGCGTGCCGCCAGCAGAAAGAGCCAGGTAGAGAAGACGAAGGGAAAGGTGAAGGAGTTGACCTTCCACGGTTTCATGACGTTGTTGAAGCCGGTGCGTACCCATGTGGTGAGTGCGGCACAGAGAATCAACGCCAACCACATCCAGATCGTGTCGCCTAAAAAAGTCGGGAAGGCACAGCCCACCAATACGCCGTTGAAACCCCACAGCCCTTGTTCGCCGTCTTTGTCGGGGAGCCCAACGATGTATCCCGTCAGGGTCGATACGAAGACACCGACCAGTGCGCCCCAACCTACCAACGGGACGTTCATCTCATACGAACCCCAAAAAATACCGCAAAGAAACAGAAGCCCTGTCCATGCATTTCCTTGAAACATCACCTGAGCCGTGCCGCGCAACATCGAGCGGATGAAGGTGGCCGATGGGTTGCTGACGGGGGCAGGCTCATTGATACTCTTTTCGTTTGCCATAATTGAAAATTTTGAAATTAGTTACCTTGAATTTATCTCCACGGGAACTCCTCCGGTAGCGTGCGTCCTTTGACCTCCTGACGTACCGTTGAGCAGAACTCGCGAATGAGTTTTTTGACTGGTCCCGTTTCATCGCCGAGTGCTTTGAAGAGCAAACCGCAACCGTTTGGCAGCCGTGTGATGCCGACTGCAAGCCGCTGTTGGGGGTCGATATAGGCCTCGGTTGAGGCCAATATGTGTTCGGCGTGTTCGGGTGGCGTGAGCAGAATGACGTTGGCGAAGACATCGTAATCGCCCATAGCTCCCAACTTGCTGGGGGGCTGCATGGCAGGGCGGACTATGAATTTTTCGCGAAAAAGCCTCCTCCCATCGAGGCGTTCGGCATGCGAGCAGACCGATAGCAGGTCGTATTCGAATCGTTCGCCGTGTGCGTAATGCTTGCGACCGCTCATGTAGATTTCGGCGTAGAAGAGAGTGGCCGAAGGGGCTATTCGGATGGTCGTGTCGGCGATGAAACGGGTGTGTCGGCACGGAATGGTCGGTTCGGGTAGAAATTCGAGATAGGCTCCCTCTTCGAGTGTGAAGTGCTGTGTTAGTCCCGAATAGTTGTAATGCATCTCGGCCAGTTTGGTCGCTGCGCCTGTCGAGATGTGTGCATAGGCATCTTGACGTACCACGAAGTGTTGCTCGTAGCGGTCGCCATCGACATTAGGGCCACCCGAAGAGAGCATGTAGACACACGGCATCTCAGGCATTCCCTCGTCGAAGTAGAGCTCCTGTTGCACAATCAGCGGAGCCCGCCGATCGAGATCCCGCAGGATCGAACGTTTGTCGGCATCGAGTTCGAATCCGAGGTAGAGATAACCCACCTTGCCGGGGGTGCCTACGGGCATAGCCTTCGGCTGTTCGAGATAAGGGTGTACCTCCTTGGAGAGCGAAAAGTCCATACGTTATTGTCTATTTTTGTCAATGTCGAAAAGTGCCATTTTACGGATCAAGGCGACCAGTTCGTCGATTCCCTCGCCGGTCATGCAGTTGGTGAAAACAAACGGTTTCCCCGGGCGCATCAACTCCGAGTCGTGGCGCATGACCTCCAACGAGGCGTGTACATAGGGGGCCAGATCGGTTTTGTTGATGACTAAAATATCCGATTGCGAGATCCCCGGCCCGTCTTTGCGTGGAATCTTATCGCCGGCTGCTACATCAATCACATAGATAAAAAAATCGACCAGAGCAGGGCTGAATGTGAGGGTCAAATTATCGCCGCCCGATTCGATCAGCACGATCTCACCATCGGGAAATTTCGCCTCCATCTCCTCGACCGCCGCGATATTCATCGACGGATCTTCGCGCACGGCGGTATGGGGGCATGCTCCTGTTTCCACGCCGATGATGCGCTCCTCGACCAAGATGCCTTTGAGCATTTTGCGCACATGCTTTGCGTCTTCGGTGGTTACCACATCATTGGTGATAACCAGTACCTTATATCCCATCTCTAATAGGCGTGGGGTGATCGCTTCGATCAATGCTGTTTTGCCGGAGCCTACGGGGCCGCCGATGCCGATTCTACAAGTGTTTGCCATATTTTTCTTAATTCATAAACATTCGTTTGGTTCCTTTTTCGTGCAGCGAGGCGATGATATCGGCCTGCGGCGTGAAGGTGTACATGTCATCGAACCCTAATCCGCGAACTTGCGTGTAGAGTTCCGATATTCGTGCACCGAGATGAAACAGAATTCGTTGTGTGTCGTAGTGCGATACCCGCACGCAACGTAACGCCGCGCTCAGCACCATGTTGATGACCCCGTATTGGTGCGCTGCGAAAAGAGCCTCCTCCCCGATGCCGCAGGCAGCGAAGAGCAAGCCTTGCCCCACCGGATAGGTTCCCGAAGTTCGTTCGGAATTAATGTCCGATAACCAGCGAGTGATCATGGGATCGTCAAAAATATGGCTCGACAATTCGCCCAACTTTTTGCCCATACGACAGGTCATCAGACGTGTTTCGGTGTTCATCTTGCAGAGGATCACCTCCTGATCGCAGCGCAATAGGGTGTTGTAATGATTGTTGGCATAAGCGCGCAGGGCATGTAACGCCGCTATGCCATCGGTAAAGGCGGCTTGCAGTGCGATCTGAGTTGTGTATTGCTCCAACGTTGCCGCATCGTGGACAAGCCCCGTATCGGCCGCTGTTTCCAATCCGTTCGAGAACGAAAATGTGCCGACCGGAAACGCCGAGTCGGTGAACTCCAACAACCGCATGACGGCTGCTAAGTCGGTTTTAGTGGTTGTGAGCATAGTGCTGGTCGTGATGATGCACTTCGCTGTCAGGTCCTGTGCCGCCGAAAAGCCGCCGAATTTCGTGAGGAGCCATATAGGGAATCACCTCCGCACCGGGTTGAAACGAATAGGTGATCCCTTCGATGTGGTGGGTGCGCATCACGCTGTCCATCACCTTCTTGTCAACGGTTAGCGGTACATATACCGTTGTCCCTTTGATAACGGCCGGCCAGTGTTGATTGCCGATTGCATGACCCAATTCAACGGCCGTATGGATGATTGTTTCGGCACGTTGGCGAGCGAGTGCTGCCAGATCAATCACCAATACATCGCTTAGCCGGATGCGGATCACCACGGCGCGCTCCTTGATGGGGTCGTAATCGAGAATGTCGCCGTCTAAGAGTTGCGCATGACGTGCCAATGCGACGGCATATTCGATCTCTTGGTCGCTTTTGAGCACGAATCGACTTTTTTGTGCTGTCCATTGGTCGAGATCGAGATATTCGAAATCGGTGCATTTGAGTTTTTCGCGCCATTCGGGTGCGTGGATGTTCCCGCGTATTTCGGAAAATATTTTCATGGCTCTTTTTTTTGTGTTGTACTATTTTATATTCGGGAGCAACCCTTTGGGGGCTGCTCCCGAATGACAAACCGGAAGCCGGCAATTAACTGAACCAGTATAACTGTCCCAGCGGGAATGATTTGGCCGGAGCCACATAGGCGTGAACGCCGTTGACAAATACTTCGAAGGTCTCCGGATTGACATCGATCTTCGGCATTCCGCTATTCAGCAGCATGTTGTATTTGGTCAGTTGGCGAGTGCGGCGTACCGGAACAACCTGACGATGCAGACATAAACGCTCCTTGATGCCGCTCTCGAATGCGGCGTTCGATACGAACGACAGAGAAGTCTTGGGCAACGAATTGCCGAATGCTCCGTACATCGGTCTGTAATACATCGGTTGCGGCGTAGGCAGCGATGCGTTCGGATCGCCCATGTTGGCCCAGTTGATCATGCCCCCCTTGATGACCATCTTCGGCTTTGCACCGAAGAATTGCGGCTCCCATAATACGAGGTCTGCCACTTTGCCCTTCTCGACCGAACCTACATAGTCGGAGATACCGTAGCAGATAGCCGGATTGAGCGTGATCTTGGCGATGTAGCGTTTCACACGGAAGTTATCGTTTGTGTCCGAATCTTCGGCCAACTTACCGCAGGCCGACTTCATGAACGATGCCATCTGGAACGTGCGCATGAACGATTCGCCTACGCGACCCATCGCCTGCGAGTCGGACGATACCATCGACAGTACTCCCAGATCGTGCAATACGTTCTCGGCAGCTTGTGTCTCCGGTCGCACGCGGCTCTCGGCAAATGCCACATCCGACGGAATCTTCGGGTTGAGGTTGTGACAAACCATAATCATGTCGAAAAGCTCGGCTTGCGAATTGATGCCGAACGGAAGTGTCGGATTGGTGGACGATGGTAGGACGTTGGGCATCGAAGCCACTTTCAGCAGGTCGGGTGCGTGGCCTCCGCCGGCACCTTCGGTGTGGTAGGTGTGAATCGTGCGGCCGTCCATAGCGGCGATCGTATCCTCGACATAACCGCCCTCGTTGAGCGTGTCGCTATGGATAGCGACCTGTACATCGTAGCGGTCGGCGGTGTTGAGTGCTGCGCGGATTGCGGCAGGGGTCGAACCCCAATCTTCGTGGACTTTCAATCCGCAGGCTCCGGCCTCGATTTGCTCTTCGATCGACTGCTCGACCGAACAGTTGCCCTTCCCCAACAGTCCAACGTTGATCGGCAACCCTTCGATGGATTGCAGGATGCTTTCGATGTTCCAACGACCCGATGTGATCGTTGTACCGTTCGAACCGTCCGATGGACCGATACCGCCACCGATGAGGGTCGTGATACCGTTGCTCAGCGAGGCGTAGGCTTGTTGCGGTGAGATCATATGGACGTGACCATCAATACCGGCAGCCGTCAGGATAAGATGCTCGCCTGATATGGCATCGGTTGATGCGCCTGTCACCAAGTCGGGACATACGCCGTGCATGGTGTTGGGGTTTCCCGATTTGCCGATTCCGGCGATTTTGCCGTCTTTGATACCCACGTCGGCTTTCACGACACCCAATTTGGCGTCAATGATCGTCACGTTGGTAATCACCAGATCGAGCGAACCCTCCTGTCCGGTCATCGTGTTGGCCAGCCCCATGCCGTCTCGCAGGGTTTTGCCTCCGCCGTAGACCACCTCGTCGCCGTATTCGCGCAGATCCTTTTCGATCTCGACATAGAGATCGGTGTTACCGAGGCGGATTTTGTCGCCTACGGTCGGGCCGAATAAATTGTTGTATTCTTGTCTTGAAATGGTAGCCATAGCGATTATTTTTTGGTGTTGTTATTTGGTTTGAAAGCGGCCTCGGCTTGATCTTCGGGGATACTCTTGAATCCCAAGTGGATGATCTTGCGCAGGGCTTTCATGCGTGCGGGGAAGTAGGTCGGAGCATCCTCTTCGCCGGCATAGCCATTGACCATACCGTTGAATCCGATGACACGCCGCTTTCCTCCGTATGCGATTACCTCCACCTCTTTCTGATCCCCCGGTTCGAAACGGATAGCCGTGGTGGCGGGGATGTTGAGGCGGCAGCCGAATGCGGCCTGACGGTCGAATTCGAGATAACGGTTCACCTCAAAGAAGTGGAAGTGTGAGCCGACCTGAATGGGTCGATCTCCGGTGTTGCGAACGATTAGTTTCGCAGTTCTTCGTCCCAGATTATAGTCGATCGGGGCAGTTGCAAGTAAAACTCCGCCGACGGAGACCGCGGATTGCGGTTTGAATCCGGGCTTACCCGGATAAAGTTTTTCGGCCGTATTGGTGTTGTTGGTTGCCATAGTCGTGTTAATTTTACGTTACTTGATAGGCTGGTGGATACTGACCAGACGCGATCCGTCGGTGAAGACGGCTTCGACCTGCAACAGGTCGATCATGTCGGCAACGCCCTCCATGACGTCACTCTTTTTGAGGATGTTGGCGGCATCTTTCATAACCTCTTCGACGGTCTTACCCGCGCGAGCTCCCTCCAAAGCGGTGGCTGTGATGTAGGCAACCGACTCCGGATAATTGAGTTTAAGCCCTTTCGTCAATCGTCTTTCGGCGATCATACCCAGCGAAAGCAGCATCAACTTGTCGATCTCTTTTGGTGTCAAATGCATAATAGAAAGTTTTAAGAATTTTTACATAAACGCGTTGTCCGCTTCGTACACCGCGTTAAACGGTTGTTTTAAGAAGATTTCGCGTTTTGTGGTCGTCCGGTGATCGGGCAAATCCTATGCCATGGATGAATTGCCGACTAAAACTTTTTTGGCACTATGTTTGTCGGAGGGCAACTGTTCTTGAAAAAACTTCGGTCTATGTTTAAAGCAATGCTTATTGCAGGTCTGGGTGGTTTTATCGGCACCTGCCTGCGTTATTTGGTGGGGAAATTGTGCCATGCGGTCTGCGCATCGGCCTTCCCGTGGGGAACCTTCGCGGTCAACATCATCGGCTGTTTTATTATCGGAATTTTCTTCGGGCTGGCCGAAAAGGCTCATGTGCTTTCGGCCTCGATGAATGTCTTTCTGATTACGGGCTTCTGCGGCGGTTTTACAACTTTTTCGTCGTTGGCGGACGACATGTATCTGTTGTTGGCCGGCAAACATTGGCTCTACTTTTCGTTGTATGTGGTGCTGAGTTTCTTGCTGGGACTGCTGCTGGTATGGCTCGGTCGGTCGCTGATTAAAGTTGCTTAAATAAGCGACTTGTCTAAAAACAGCAATCCGGAACCACTCATTACGAGTGGTTCTGGATTGCTGTTTGCGTAGGTCAATTGTAAGACTATGCCACGCGAAGTTTTACACCGCTTTGACCCTCCGATTCGATCACGACCGTATCGCCTTCGTGCAATTTACCGTCGATGATTAACGAACTGAGCGGATCCTCGACCAGGTCGGCCAGCGTGCGTTTGAGAGCTCTCACTCCGTAACGCGATTGGTAGCCCATGGTTGCCAGTCGCCGTTTGGCGGTGTCGGTTACTCGAACCTTGTAACCTAACTTGTCGGTGCGAAGTTTCAGCCGCTGCAACTCTAATTCGATGATCTGCTCGACATCTTCGATGTCAAGCGTGCGGAAGAGTACGATGTCATCAATGCGATTCAGAAACTCCGGTGCGAAGGTTGTTTCGAGAGCTTTCTGGTACTCGACTTCGTGTGCGATGACGGTGGAGTCGCTCTTCGATGCGGTCGTATAACCCACCTGTACCGCTTTGCGGACGGCAGCTCGTGAACCGACATTCGAGGTCATGATGATGATTGTATGGCGAAAATCGACTTTACGCCCCGAACCATCGGTCAGGCACCCCTCATCGAAGATCTGCAACATGGTATTGAAAACTTCGGGGTGAGCTTTCTCGATCTCATCGAAGAGCACTACGGCATAGGGTTGGCGACGAACGGCTTCGGTCAGTTGACCCCCTTCGCCGTAACCGACATAGCCCGGCGGCGAACCGATTAGCCGTGCTACGTTGTGTTTCTCTCCGTATTCGCTCATGTCGATGCGGATCAGACCTCGGTGTTCATCGAACAACCATTTCGACACCTCTTTGGCCAATAATGTTTTGCCTACGCCGGTCGGGCCAACGAACAAAAATACCCCAATCGGTCGGCTCTCCTCTTTTAGACCGGCTCGCGAACGGCGGATGGTGCGTGAGATCCTTGTGACGGCCTCCTGCTGTCCCACAACCCGACCCGAAAGGTGCTTGTCGAGCGATTGCAAGCGCGATAACTCGCCATCGGTCATCCGTTCGGCCGGAATTCCCGTCATGGCGGTGATCGCTTGCTGGATCTGTTCGCGCCGGATTTCGGTTGGGTTATTTTTGAGCGACTGTTGCCATTGTGCGCGATCTTCTTCTAATTTGGCACGTAGCGTGATCTCTTGCAAACGTGCGGCGGCAGCCTTTTCGTAGACCATGCTGGTCACCGCCTCGCGCCGTTCGTTCTGCACGGCCGCGTATTGAGCCTCCAATTCCCGCAATGTTTCAGGCTCTTCGGCCGAGCGAAGATGGGCACGTGAGCCGGCCTCGTCAAGGATGTCGATCGCCTTGTCCGGAAAGTACCGGTCGGTGATGTAACGCCCAGTCAGCGCAACACAAGCCTGCAAAGCCTCCTCGGTATAGTGCACGCGGTGGTAGGCCTCGTAATTGGGGGCGATGTTGCGCAGGATGCGCAGGGTCTCCTCTGGCGTTGTCTGTTCGACAATAATCTTTTGAAACCGTCGTTCGAGAGCCGAATCCGATTCGATATTTTCGCGGTATTCGGCCAACGTTGTGGCTCCGATGGTTTGTAACTCCCCACGAGCCAAGGCCGGTTTGAGGATGTTGGCGGTATCAAGACTCCCTTGTGTCGATCCGGC
>CAYOKU010000018.1:0-35587 GCA_964404645.1 uncultured Alistipes sp. | reverse complement strand
TACGCCAATATCAAATACTACGCCTCATCGACCGAGGGCATCGCCAACGGCGCGATGATGTTCGATGTGCAAAATATCCGACCTCTGTTCCGGTTGGAGTTGGGAAAACCCGGCAGTTCGTTTGCTATCGAGATTGCCCGTAAAATCGGGCTTCCGGAGGAGATCATCCGCATCGCCAGCGACAAGGCCGGCAGCGATCACATCAACCTCGAAAAACAGTTGCGCGAGATAGCACGCGACAAGCACTATTGGGAGCAGAAACGGGATCGCATCCGCCTGACCGATCGCAAAGTCGAAGAGTTGGAGCAGAACTATTCGGGACAGTTGCAACAGATTCGCGCCGAGCGGCAGGAGATTTTGAAAAAGGCAAAGATCGAGGCACAGCGATTGATTGCCGACGCCAATCGCCAGATTGAGAATACGATTAAAACCATTCGCGAGGCGCAAGCCGAGAAGGACCTTACACGCATGGCGCGCAAGGAGCTGGAAGATTTCCGCGAGGTAGTCGACCGCGCCGATGACGAAAAGCGAAACGCCGATGTGGCGCGCGAGATCGAACGGATCGAGCAGCGGCGTCTGCGGCGTGCCGAACGGCGTCAGCAACGCGATACTGCCACTCCGGCGGCAGCAACGCCCCCCGAAAAACCGCGCGAGGCGGAAATCGGCTCAAAGGTGCGCATGGCCGGACAAGATGTGGTCGGGATTGTACAGTCGCTCAAAGGCAAACGGGCACAGGTGGCCTTCGGGCAGATCTTGACAACGGTCGACAAGACTCTATTGACAGTAGTTTCTAACAACGAATACCGCGAGGCAACTCGTCCGGTCAAGGCTCGCACAGTGGTGTCGGTCGATATCTCATCACGCAAACTCAACTTTAAGGATCACATTGACGTGCGAGGCATGCGTGCAGCCGATGCGTTGGATACCGTGCAGCAATTTATCGACGACGCGCTGATGGTGGGGGTTGGTTCGGTCACAATTCTTCACGGCAAAGGAACCGGAGCCCTCAAAGAGGAGATACGCCGCTATCTGCGTACAATTCCAGAGGTGGCGTCGGCCGCCGATGAGCATGCGGATCGGGGCGGCGCAGGAATTACGATCGTACAATTTGAAAATTAAAAGCAAGATTGCTTTTCAGACTATGAAATATACACTTTCGCAAATCGCCGCCGTGTGCGGTGGCAAACTTTCGGGACACGACTCGGAGGTGCAGTCTGTGGTGACGGACAGCCGCTCGCTCAGTTGCGAACTGGGTAATACTCCGCTCTTTGTAGCCATGCGTGGAGCCAACCACGATTCACACGCCTACATTAACCAGATGTACGGTCGCGGTGTACGAGCCTTTCTGGTCGAACGCGAGGTGGAACAGTTGCCCGCATGCGGCTATGTGTTGGTCGAGAATGCCATTGCGGCGTTGCAGTCGCTGGCGGCCTACCATCGCGCTCAATTCCACGGTACGGTGGTCGGAATCACGGGGTCGAACGGCAAGACAGTCATCAAGGAGTGGATCGCCGAGGAGCTGCCGGCGGGCATGAAGTGCTACCGTTCTCCGAAGAGTTATAATTCACAATTGGGAGTACCGCTCTCGGTGTTGATGATTGAGGGTGATGAGGAGTTGGCTCTGTTCGAAGCCGGCATCTCGAAACCCGGCGAGATGGAGCGGTTGGAGCGGGTTATTCGTCCCGATGTGGTGATCTTCACCTCGATCGGCGACGCCCATCAGGAAAATTTTCTGAACCTCGAACAGAAATGTATCGAAAAGATGATCTTGGCGCGTAGTGCACGAAAGATCATCTACCACAGTTACTACGAACCGCTGGGTCGGATGATCGCATCGCACTATGCCGATCGCAAACCCATTGACGCGGCGACATACCCCACCGTGGCAGAAACGGTGATCGGCAACGAGGCCTCACGCCGCAACGCACAGTTGGTCGAGGCTTTTTGTGCTGTAATGAACTACCCGGCTCCCTCCTTCTCCGAAGCTCCCGAAGTGGCGATGCGGTTGGAGGTGAAAGAGGGCATCAACGACTCGATTCTAATCAATGATGCCTATAATCTCGACCTCAATTCGTTAGCGTTGGCACTCGACTACCTGCATACGGTGGCTCTTTCGCGCCGAAAGACGCTGATTCTTTCGGACATCGCACAGAGTGGTCTTTCGGATGACGAACTCTATGCCCGTGTCGCCGGCATGGTGTCGCGCGCAGGTGTTGATTCGTTGATCGGGATCGGCTCGAAATTGAAGCGTTATGCGGCGTTATTCGGGTGCGAAAAGGAGTTTTACACCTCGACCGATGAGTGTATCGGTCGTATTAGCCGCGCTGCGGTGGTCGGACGTGCCGTACTACTGAAAGGGGCACGAGACTTCCGGTTCGAAAAGTTGGCGCATGCCCTTTCGCATAAGAGCCACACCACGGTATTAGAGGTCGATCTGGATGCCATGATTCACAACCTCAACTATTTTCGCGCCAAACTTGCACCGCAAACCCGCCTTGTCGCGATGGTTAAAGCCGGATCATACGGAACCGGCGATTTCGAGGTGGCTCAAATGCTTCAACACCAAGGGGTCGACTATCTGGCGGTGGCTTTTACCGACGAAGGGGTGCTGCTCCGCGAACGCGGCATCACCATGCCGATTGTCGTACTCAACGCCGATGCCGACAGTTTCGACCAGATGATCGCCAACCGTCTTGAACCCGAAATATACAGTTTCCGCTCGCTCGATGACTTTGCCACAGCGGTACAACATGCCGGAGAATACCGCTATCCAATTCATCTGAAATTAGATACAGGTATGCACCGTTTGGGATTTATGGAGGATGAGTTGGAGCAATTGTGCAGCGACTTGTCCAATTATCCGCAGGTGAAGATCGCCTCCGTTTTCTCGCATCTCAATTGCTCGGATATGCCTGAGGAGGACTCCTATACACGCGAACAAATCGCACGATACGATCGCATGAGCAGTCGGATCACCGCTTCGCTGAGTTATTCCGTCATTCGCCACACAGCAGCATCGGCCGCGATCGACCGTTTCCCCGAAGCGCAATTCGACATGTGTCGATTGGGACTGGGACTTTACGGATTCGGATGGCGACACAACGAGGCTCTATGCCCCGTAACAACGCTCAAAACCCGAATAGTGCAGCTCAAACACCTCCGTGCAGGTGATGCGGTTGGGTACGGACGTGCCGGAAAATTACTGCGCGACACAACCACAGCGACCATTCCGATCGGATATGCCGATGGATTGGATCGACATCTGGGCTGTGGCCGTTGGTCGATGCGGGTCAAAGGGCAACCGGCTCCGATCGTGGGACGCATCTGCATGGATAGCTGCATGATCGACATCACCGATATTGCCGGAGTAGAAGAGGGCGATGAGGTTATCATCTTCTCGCCGCAAACCGGCAACGATCTGGAAACCATGGCCGATCTGCTCGGCACGATCTCCTACGAAATCATGACATCAATATCGAGCCGTGTGAAACGAATATATCTGAAAGAATAATGTCTAAAGGCGTTTTATATTTAATTCCTTGTCCGATTGCGGACGATACCGATCCTTGGTCGGTGCTACCAGGGGCGAATCGGGTAATCATGGACTCGCTCGACTATTTTATTGTCGAAAACACACGCACGGCACGCCGTTTTCTCTCGAAGGCTGGCGTACAACGACCCATTGACTCGCTCGAATTCCGCGAATTGAACGAACATACTGCGGCCGGACGTGAGGTCGAGGAGTTGGTTCGCCCCCTACTGGGCGGACGGTCGGCGGGTGTGATCTCCGAAGCGGGAGTACCTGCGGTGGCGGATCCGGGGGCATTGGTTGTAGAGGCATGTCATCGTCACGGGGTGCGCGTTGTGCCGCTTGTCGGACCATCGTCGATCATCCTTTCGGTGATGGCATCGGGGCTCAACGGTCAGTCGTTCGCCTTCAACGGTTACCTGCCTGTGAAGCCGCCCGAACGGGCAAAAGCAATCCGTACATTCGAACGACGTGCCCTCTCCGAGCAACAATCCCAACTCTTTATCGAAGCCCCCTACCGCAATGTCAAACTGATGGAGCAACTTTTGCAGACACTCGGTGTGCAGACACGATTGACCGTGGCAATGGATCTGACCGCTCCGACAGAGTATATCCGTACACTCACAGTAGCCGATTGGCGGCGCACGCCACTACCCGATATGAACAAACGTCCGGCGATTTTCATCATCGGTTGACCCTTGGTATATAATTTGATCGAATAAGGGCAGAATAACCGAAAAAGAGAGATATATGAAAAAGGAAAAAATTTATAATGAGGCTGTTAACGGCGACGAAGGATTTGCCGCCGGTGACGGATACCCATCATGCGAAGGCGAATCGTGTGACAATGTGTCAGACGAAGCGACAGACGGCACTGACACAATGGCAGACGACACAGAGACCGACAAACCGGAACCCGAGGTAGATTATGCGGCCGAGGTAGCTGAATGGAAAGATAAATATCTGCGTCTGCAAGCCGAATTCGACAACTACCGCAAACGGACGTTGAAGGAGAAGATGGAGTTGGTGCAGAGCGGCGGTCGCGAGGTGCTGTTAGCGATGCTACCGGTTCGCGATGATGTGCAACGAGCTGTGGCAGCGATGGGCAAAAGCGATGATTTAGAGGCTCTGCGCGCCGGTGTAACCCTTATTTCGCAAAAGTTCACCGAGGCTCTGCGTCAGCGCGATGTCACCGAAATCGACCTACTCGATAAACCGTTCAACGAGGAGGAGAGCGAGGCGGTGGCTCGATTCGCAGCCGGCGATGAGAAAAAAGGAAAGGTCATCGACATCGTGCAGACAGGTTACAAATTAGGTGACAAAATATTGCGATTTGCCAAAGTTGTTGTAGGAGAGTAAGATTATGGCAGAAAAGAGAGACTACTACGAGGTGTTGGGCGTAGCAAAAAACGCCAATGCCGATGAAATAAAGAAGGCTTACCGACAGGCAGCTATCAAGTATCACCCCGACAAGAACCCCGGCGACAAAGCCGCCGAAGAGAAATTCAAGGAGGCCGCCGAGGCTTACGATGTTCTGTCGAACCCCGACAAACGGGCGCGTTACGATCAATTCGGTCATGCCGGAATGAGTGGTGCGGCCGGTGGTGGACAAGGATTCAGCGGGCAGGGATTCGGCGGATTCTCGATGGAGGATATCTTCTCGCAGTTCGGCGATGTCTTCGGAGGCCATTTCGGTGGCGGTGGATTCCGCTCATCGGGCGGCCGCACGGTCAACCGCGGTTCGGACATTCGTGTGCGGGTGAAACTGACCCTCGAAGAGATCGCAAACGGCGTTACCAAGAAACTAAAAATCAACAAGACCGTAGCCTGCGACAAGTGCGGTGGCACGGGAGCCAAGGACTCATCATCGTACACAACCTGCTCGACTTGCGGCGGATCGGGATATGTGATGCGTGTCGAAAACAGTTTTTTCGGACGGATCCAAACCCAAGGTGTCTGCCCAACCTGCGGTGGTTCAGGCAAGGTGATTACGGCCAAGTGTGACAAGTGTAGCGGCGAAGGAACGCTTCGCGGCCAGGATGTGGTCGAGGTGAAAATTCCTGCCGGAGTTGGCGAAGGGATGGTGCTGACGGTGACCGGCAAAGGTAATGCGGCACGACAGGGCGGCATCAATGGCGATTTGCAAGTGATGATCGAAGAGGAGGCGCATCCTGAATTGATGCGCGATGGAAACGATTTGATCCACAACCTGAACATCACCGTTCCGATGGCTCTGCTGGGTGGAACAATCGAAGTACCAACGGTCGATGGCCGCGCCAAGATCAAGATTGCCCCCGGAACACATGCCGGCAAGGTATTGCGCTTGGGCGGCAAAGGGCTGCCCGATGTCAACGGATACGGTCGAGGGGACGAGTTGGTGGTGGTCGATATAACGATTCCCGCCAAACTTACAGCCGAAGAGAAACGATTGGTGGAGCAATTGGCCGCACAACCCGATTTTCAGAAGGCCGAATCGGTGAAGAATCAGAATATCTTCGAACGTATGAAGAGTTTCTTCCGGTAGTAACCCGAAGAGTTCTTTTCCGTTCGATGATCCTATGCACATACGATTCCTGCTGTTTTTTCGTTCTGAATCCGAGAAGTTTTTGTATTTTTACGCCAAAACACCACGGTTATGTTAGGATTTACCCCTTTTAAAAAACACGCGAACAAGTTCAACTACATACCGCGTTACTACGACCCCGAAAAGGAGGCACGCGAGGAGCGTCGCGCTGAATTGCACGGAGTTCGAGCTGAGGAGGCTGGGCACGAATACCGTCCGGGGCAGTATATCCGCACACAGCGTGCCGCACGAAATGCACGCCGAGAGCGCGAGGATCGCAGTGGCCGGATCAAGATTTTGAAAATGGGGGCAGCCGCAGTGTTGGTGCTGCTCTTCATCTACCTGCTCTATCCACGGTTGGCCGAGGTCTTCCTCAAAGCACATACCACTCCCCCCGCCAAAACCGAACAGGTCGAAGAGTTTGACCCTTCGATTCCGATCACGGTAGTTCCCAACGATTATCAGGAAGGGGAGGAGACAAAGTAGATGGCCGATCGTATCAGACTACTACCCGAAGTCGTTGCTAATCAGATCGCGGCCGGAGAGGTTGTCAATCGTCCGGCATCGGTCGTGAAGGAGATGATGGAGAACGCACTCGATGCAGGTGCGAGTGCCGTCACGGTGAATTTCCGCGATGGCGGCAAGGATCTGATTCAGATCATCGACAACGGATGCGGCATGTCGCCCATTGATGCTCGCATGGCTTTCGATCGGCATGCTACCAGCAAAATTGTCGATGTGGAGGATATTTACGCGCTCCACACTTTCGGTTTTCGCGGGGAGGCATTGGCTTCGATCGCTGCGGTGGCACAGGTCGAGTTGCGCACTCGGCAAGCGGCCGATGAGGTCGGCACGGTGACCGAGATCAACGGTGGCGAATTTGCATCGCAGAAACCCATGATGTGTCCTGTCGGCTCGCAGTTTCAGGTACGCAATCTCTTCTACAACGTTCCGGCGCGGCGGCGTTTTCTCGACAAAAGTACCACATCGGCTACGCAGATCAAATCGGAATTTCAACGCGTGGCACTCTGCAATCCGCAGGTCGCCTTCGAATTATACGCCAACGAAGCACCGCTCTATTCGCTCTCGGCGACAACGCTGGCCGGACGAATTGTCGATGTCGTTGGACGGCATATCAAACAGAATCTTTTGGAGGTCAATGCCGACACCACCATTGCCCGATTGGAGGGCTATATCGGACGACCGGCAGCGGCCAAAAAGCGCAACACCGAGCAATTTCTATTCGTGAATGGTCGCTATTTCAAAAGTGCCTATCTGTCCAACGCGATTTTGAAGGGTTACGAAAAGTTGATACCCGAAGGGCATCAACCCTCCTATTTTCTCTATCTCTCAATCAATCCTGCGCGCATTGATGTCAATGTCCATCCGCAGAAGACCGAGGTGCGATTTGCCGATGAACAGGCCGTATGGCAGATTATCAATGCGGCAACTCGCGAAACGCTCGGCAAAACAGGAGCCGTCCCGCTGATGGATTTCGATCGCGAAATGCCGGTAGAGATCCCCGTTCTGCAGCAGGGAGCTGTTTACAACGAACCACAAGCGATGTCGAATAGCAGTTACAACCCCTTTGGGGAGTCATATATAGACCCGTCGGCTCCCGATCCGAATGTCGATTTTACGGGATTTGATGTTCCCTATGCCGATTCGTCATCAGCCCTTTCAGACTCAACGGGAGGGGGTTTTCACACAACAACTCCGCGCGCAACGTCACGTCCGACCTTCGGGCGAAGTGCCGGAGGCTCGATTCAGCCCAACACTGAATTCGAAAACTTTGAGTCGGGCGATCTCTACGAAGATGTAATCTCATCCGGCGCAGGAGATTCTTCGCTCGAATTTATCTCCTCCTCCGTTGCAGCCGAGCAGCCTCGTCTGGATATAGCTCCTCAACCCGAATTTACCGATGTAATGCCGTTGAACGGGGGCTACATAGCGGCCGTATTGAGTGGCCGCTTGGTGGTGGTCGATGTGCGGCGCGCCCGCGAACGGATTCTCTACGAGACCTACCTGCGTATGATTGGCTCCGGCCAGAGCGTTAGTCAGCAACTGCTCTTTGCGGAACAGATCGAACTTTCCGAGGATGAATATACGTTATTGGAGGAGAATGCAGTTGATTTCGCAGCACTCGGCTTTGACCTTGATTTTTGCGGCGAGGGACGTATCGAGATCAAAGGAACGCCGGCCGAGCTATCGGCTGATGCAATTGATCAACTGATCTACGAACTCTTGCAGGCCTACGCCGCTCCGGTCGATCTGCGGGAGGTGCGACGCGAAAAGATTGCCGCCGTCATGGCGCGCGAAGGGAGCCGCAAGAGTACGCGAACGCTTTCGCGCGAAGAGGCGCAAGAGTTGCTCGCACAGCTCATCGCCACCGGAAATATCAGCTTCTCCCCCTCCGGAAAAGCGATTGTGGCAGAGATATCGGCGGAAGATATTCGCTTAAAATTGGCATAAGCCAACGAAAAAAATGTACATTTGCACAAATTAACAACACTATGAATCGTTATTTTCAGACCCCACCGGTCGTTAAGAATCTGCTAATTATCAATGTACTGATCTTTATGGTGACAGCATTGCTGCCCGTCGGCGATAAGGTGATGGAGTATTGCGCCTTGTCGTTGGGCGTTCCAACCTTTCACGCCTATCAGTTCATCACCTATATGTTCCTGCACGCCAATTTTGAGCATATCTTCTTCAATATGTTTGCGTTGTGGATGTTCGGCCGTACCCTCGAATACGAACTCGGCTCGAAACGGTTTCTGATTTACTACATGGTATGCGGCATTGGAGCTGCCCTGATTCAATATCTCATCGCCCTTGCATTGGGTGAGTTACCGTTGTTTCTGGTCGGAGCATCGGGAGCGGTCATGGGACTTCTATTGGCATTCGGTGTGATGCATCCCAACGCGATGATTATGCTGTTGATTCCGCCTATCCCAATGAAGGCCAAATGGTTCGTCATGATCTATGCCGCGATAGAACTATTCCTCGGTTGGCGCGGAGTGGGTAATGTTGCCCATTTTGCTCATATCGGCGGTATGCTATGGGGCTACCTGCTGTTGCAGTTGTGGAGACGCAACGGTTCGGTGCGTTTCTAAAACATCGGACTACATGAAGCGTCCCTATTACAGCGACTCGTGGGAGCGACCAACAGCCGGAGGCGGCAGTTTTGTCGGTTGGTTGACCGATCTAATCATGACACTGTTGAGTCTGATTGCAGCGGTTCTAATGATCCTGACCTACTGTGTCCCCTATCTGAACCCCTCGTTTGTTTGGTTTATCCCGATTCTGGGGCTTGCAGCACCGGCCATCTATGTAGCAAATGTCATTCTACTGCTATACTGGATCATCCGGTGGCGTTGCATACGCGCCGGAATCATGTTGTTGATCGTTGTGGTTGGACTTTTCAAGGTCTCTCTGTTCTGGCGACCCGAATTTCGGCGCAACTACGGCGAGGCTGATTTCGGACGGAACGCCTTCAAGGTCATGACCTACAACGTGCGCAGTTTTTACGGCGAGAAGGGTGAGAGTAGCGTTGGAAACGTCTTGCAACTCATCGCTCGCGAAAATCCCGATATCATCTGCATGCAGGAGTTCAATGCTCGGTTGGCGGAGAAGAGCGATCAATTTGCGCTTTTGGACGAAACCTACGAAACAGCACGTTTCGGGCGGACACAAGCTCCAGATTCACTCTTTGGTTCATCAATGGCTATTTTGAGCAAATACCACATTCTGCATTCGGGGGTAATTCTATCGCCCAACTCGGCGGTATGGGTAGATGTGATGATCGGTGACGACACGGTGCGAATCTTCAACAACCACCTGCGTTCGACGGCCATCACCGCATCCGACAATGAGTTTATTACCAATCGCCGCTTTCTCTCGGACACCGCTCGCGAGGTGAAAATCCGCAGCATCGTGACCCGATTGCGTGAAAACAGTATCTTACGCGCCGAGCAGGTCGATAGTATCGCAACAGTCATAGCTGCAACCCAAACGCCCAAGATCGTATGCGGCGACTTCAACGACACTCCGATGTCATACGTCTACCGGAGAATGGCCTCGGAGCTGAATGATGCGTTCAGCGCATGCGGTTCGGGCTATGCGCACACTTTCCGCGGCTTTTACAACACGCTTCGCATCGACTATGTATTGAGTTCCGATGCCTTTGAAACCCTCTCTTACGAGGTTATTCCGGTCGATTTCTCGGATCATCATCCGGTGGTTGTGCGACTCCAACGAGGAAATTAAGGAGATAAGAAAAGGGAAGAGATCTAAATCTCCTCCCTTTTTTGGCGCAAATGCACCCATAAATTTCTGATATTAGAAGGGCAGATCGTCCGGATCCTCCGCCGGCACAGACGGAGCTGCCGGAGCTGGTTGTGCTGTCGGTGCAGCAGTCGGTTGCGTTGCAGCCACTGGCTGTGCACCGTAAGCAGCTGGAGCAGAGTTATCGGCTCCCGCATTGTCTGCACGACGACCCAACAGATTCATCACATCGGCCATTATCTCTGTCGAATAGCGTTTGTTGTTCTCCTTATCCATCCATTCGCGGGTACGCAAACGGCCTTCAACGTAGATCTGCGACCCCTTATGCACATAACGGTCAACCACATCGGCCAAACCGCGCCACAACGTCACCGTGTGCCACTCGGTATGCTCTTTGGTTTCGTTGGTCTGGCGGTCGAACAGTCGTTCGGTCGTAGCCATCCGCACACGCGCTACCTTCACACCGCTCTCGGTTGTGCGAACTTCGGGATCCATCCCCACATTTCCGATCAAAATTACTTTATTTACCATCTTTACAAATTTTTAATCATCTCCATAAACAGCGTCTGCATCTTCACGCCCGCCTTTTTACCTTGACGCTGCACATCTTCGTGATCGCCCACCTCATCCGACAACCCACAGTTGGTTATCACCGACACGCCGAATACCGGAATCGCCATATGGCGTGCCACAATCACTTCGGGCACGGTCGACATACCTGCCGCATCACCGCCAATCGCCTTAAAATAACGGTATTCAGCCTGCGTTTCGAATGTAGGTCCCGTACCGCCCACATAGACACCATATTGCAATTTGATACTCTCCCGCTCGGCAATTCGAGTTGCCGCAGCAATCAGATCTTTGTCGTAACAATTGTGCATATCGGGGAAACGAGGTCCTAATTCGGCCATATTGGGGCCAATCAATGGGTTGGGCATCAGATTGATATGATCGGTAATAATCATCAGGTCGCCCACTCGAAACGAGGTATTGATTCCTCCCGAAGCGTTCGATACAAAAAGGAACCGAATTCCCAACTGCTGCATAACCCTTACCGGAAAGGTCACCTGCTGCATAGCGTAACCCTCGTAATAGTGGAAACGGCCCTGCATGGCCACCACACGTCGACCTTCGATCAGGCCGAAGATCAAGCGTCCTTTATGCCCCTCAACGGTGGACACAGGAAATCCGGGGATATCTTTATATTCGAGTATGTATTTAGCATCGATCCGGTCGGCAAAATCGCCCAATCCGGTTCCGAGCACAATTCCCACTTCGGGTCTATAATCCGCCGTCTGTGCCTTGACATAAGCTGCGGTTGTCTTAATTTGCTCTAACATCTTCTTCCAGTTTTTGCAGAAAATCCGTTGACGAATCTTCTATAAATGAAATATTTATCGGTATATAATAGAGGTTTTGGCGAATCTTCTCCGGAATCTTCGCACGGTTGGTCATCTTCACAGCATCCTTCTCGGTCGTCACAACCACCGCTCCGGGATGTTTGCGTAATAGGTCGCAGATCGCGTTCATATCGCGCACTTTATAAACATGGTGGTCGTCCAGCGTCAACTCTCCGACAAGCTCGTAATGCTCACGAAGCGACTCAATAAACGGAGCCGGATTCCCGATTCCGGAGAGAGCAATGACAGGCATACCATGCTGCAACGCCGGAAAAACGGCCTCGGCCGGGTAGAGCGGCTGCGGCATGAAACTCTCAAATCGGGTAAAATAGACCTTTTGATAGGCCACCTGAATCAAGACCTTACGCAGAATACGGCGATCAATCGGAGCCATTCGATCGGGACACTTGGTGACAATGAAGTAGTGAGCACGATGCAACTCATCGGGCAGATCGCGCAGCGTGCCGAGCGGCAGCATCCGATCGTGCTGAATGGGGCGCGTAGCATCAATCATAATCACATTGACCTTCGGCTCTACATACCGATGCTGAAAACCGTCATCCATCACAATCAAGTCTATTTCGGGATGTTCGGCACGAATACGACGAATGGCTTCGGCGCGTTTTTCACAGACCACCACCACCGTATCGGGAAATTTCATCTTGATCTGTAACGGTTCGTCACCGACTTCGCGGTAATGAGAGTTGGGTTGCACTTCGATATATCCTTTTGTCCTGCGACCGTAACCGCGCGAGAGCAACGCCACATGATGCATCTGCGCCATATAGCCGATAATCATCTCGGCCATCGGGGTTTTACCGGTTCCTCCGACTGTGATATTTCCAATACAGATGATCGGAATGTCAAACCGCTCGCTCTTCAAGATACCCCAATCAAACAGGCGATGACGAAACGTCACCCCCGCCTCGTAGAGTAAAGCAGCAGGCGCAAGCAGGATTTTCAACATTTTCACATTCGTTTATATATGGAACTTTCAAAGGTAAAAACTATTCGGGAATAACGCAAACAAAAAGGGGCAAATCTCTTTTCCGCTCGATAAAACCACAATTTATTTGGCAATTTTTGCGTTTTATATCTATCTTTGTTGGTACTATGAAAATACTGAACTCCATCCTATGCGGCATGCTGCTCGTCACGGCGGTATCTTGCCATAAAACTCCAAAAGAGTGCTCCGAAAACGAGGAGGCTCTGCAACACAACTATATCTACGGCATTGATGCCGATGCCTATCGGCTCGAAACGGGCGAGGTCGCCAGCGGTCAAACCATGGGTAAACTACTTGATGGATACGGAATCTCCGCCGCGACTGTCGACCAACTCGACAAAGCATCCGCTTCGGTTTTTCCACTGCGCAACATCCGCGCCGGACATAAATACACGGCGTTCATCCACGAAGATTCGCTCTATACCCCCCACCTCGACTACCTCGCTTATGAAACCTCGATGACTGATTACGTCGTTTTTGGTTTCACCGGTGACTCGGTAAGCGTTCGAATGGATGCCAAACCCCACACCATTCGCCGACTGAAAAAGAGTGCCACCATCAACTCATCGCTTTGGGGCGCAATCATGGAGCAGGATCTCCCCTACGCATTGGCTGCCGAATTAGAGGATATCTATCAATGGACGGTCGATTTCTTTGGTATCCAAAAAGGCGATTGCTTCACGGTAATCTACGATGAACGTTTTGTCGATGATTCGGTGTCGGTCGGTATCGGCCGCATCTGGGGTGCAAAGTTCACACAGAGCGGCAAAGAGTACTACGCCATTCCGTGCCGCCAAGATGGGCGTATCCAATATTGGGAGGCCGATGGCCAGAGTCTGCGCAAGTCGATGCTCAAAGCGCCGCTGAAATATTCACGCATTAGCTCCACTTTCACATACGCACGTAAACACCCGATCCACAAGGTCTACCGCCCCCACACGGGTGTCGATTACGCCGCGCCGAAAGGAACCCCTGTACACGCTGTGGCTGATGGCACAGTGACCTACCGAGGCTGGGGCGGCGGAGGTGGAAATACACTAAAAATCAAGCATGCCGGAAATATGATGACCGGTTATCTGCACCTCAGCAAATTTGCCAAAGGCATCAGTTCTGGCTCACGTGTCAAACAGGGTCAGCTGATCGGTTATGTCGGCAGCACGGGAGCCTCGACTGGCCCTCACCTCGACTACCGGATCTGGAAAAACGGGAAGCCCGTCAATCCACTAAAATTAACCTCGGCTCCGGCCGAGCCGATTTCAAAGGCCAACAAAGCACAATTCAAATATATCCGCGAACGAATCATCGCCGAATTGAACGGTGACGTAAAGCCCGAAGAGCGAATTACGCAACTCGATTCGTTGCCGCAACCGACCACAAAATCGGATTCGACCAAAACCGCAACTCCGGCGGTTAAAAAATAGAGCGTATGGCACGCATTGCAGTTCTTATCGTTGCCGGTGGCTCGGGACATCGGATGGAGTCGAAACTTCCCAAGCAGTTTACCCTGCTGGGCGGTCTACCCATATTAGCACGCACAATAAATCGGTTTGCCGAAGCATTTCCCGGCGCAGAAATTGCGGTTGCATTACCCGAACGATATGTCGATTTTTGGAAGAATCTGGCCGCTCGTTTCGAAGTGGCTCCTCACGAGATTGTCACCGGAGGTGAAGAGCGGTTTCATTCGGTGCGCAATGGCCTCTCCGCTTTGAAAAGTGATCCGGAGCTAATCGCCGTGCAGGATGGGGTGCGACCGCTGGGATCTGTTGCTATGATTCGCCGCACGGCCGATGAGGCCGAGGCTTGTGGCGCGGTGGTTCCGGTCGTTCGCGTAGTCGATTCGCTGCGCGCCGCCGATGCCGATGGCTCGCACGCAGTTGATCGTGGAAACCTCCACGCAGTACAAACGCCGCAGGTTTTTAGAGCCGATTGGCTTCGAGAGGCTTACGCTGCGGCTTATCGACCCGAATTCACAGACGATGCATCGGTGGTCGAAGTCGCCGGACACCGGATTTTCTTGACACAGGGCGAACCTTGCAACCTTAAAATCACCACCCCCGATGATCTGATCATCGCCGAAGCATTGCTCGCAGCACAAACCACAGCAGCCATCGAAAAGAGTGAACCCGAAAATGGAAAGCACCTATAAATACCGATTCGACCGCCGAACGATCTACTGGTCGTTAGCCTATTTGGCCGTATTTTTACTCCTCGCCGTTGGGTTGTACTACCTTTACGAAGGGGGGTATCTGTCAGCATGGTTCACCTCATTCGTTGTTGCACTAATCGCCCTGATGTCGCTCTCGATTCCTCGGCGAATTGTGGTCACCGAGGAGAAGATTGAGGTGCGTTGTCTGCTCGACATCACCGAAATTCGGCGCGAAGAGATCGCCTCGGTTCGACGAGTTGAAACGTCACACTTGAAATGGTTTATACCTATCTTCGGCGGCTGTGGATTCTTTGGCTATTACGGCCATTTTTTCGATCTGCGACGACTCGATCGCGTGCGCATCTACGCCTCTGAGTGGCGCAATTTTGTAGAGATAACCGATATATACGAGGAGCGGCTTTACGTGTCATGCGCCGAAGCCGACAAACTTGTCAAAGAGCTGACTCCCGTTGGTGGCAATCGCCCAGGAGATGACGAGGAGGAGGAATAATCACTTTTAAACCGCTAATTATGAAGAAGTATCGTTGCGTAGTCTGCGACTGGATCTATGATCCGGCTGTGGGTGATCCCGATGGCGGCATCGCCCCGGGAACTGCCTTTGAAGAGATTCCCGAAGATTGGGTATGCCCTGTCTGCGGCGTAGGCAAAGATCAGTTTGAAGTCGAAGAGTAGATTTCGCTGATAATCGGAAAACGGGCGGCTGTCAAAGACAACCGCCCGTTTCTTATATACTTGCAAAATCCGTTAATAACGGTAGTGTTCCGCCTTATAGGGACCCTCTTCGGATACTCCGATGTAATCGGCCTGATGAGGTGTCAAACGGGTCAGCTCCACACCCAGATTATCGAGATGCAATCGAGCCACCTCCTCATCGAGGTGTTTCGGCAGACGATAAACACCCACCTCCAACGACTCGCGCCATAACTCCATCTGTGCAAGGCACTGATTGGTAAATGAGTTCGACATAACAAACGATGGATGCCCCGTTGCACAGCCCAAATTGACCAAACGACCCTCGGCCAATACAAAGATCGAATGTCCATCGGGGAAGGTATATTTATCGACCTGCGGTTTGATATTCAGCTTCACCACACCCGATGATTCAAGACGCGCCATCTGAATCTCATTGTCGAAGTGGCCGATATTGCAGACAATCGCCTGATCGCGCATCTGCTGCATATGCTCCAACGTGATAATATCGCAGTTTCCGGTACATGTGACGTAGATATTACCTTCGGCCAGCGCATGTTCGACCGTTTTAACCTCAAAGCCCTCCATAGCCGCTTGCAATGCGCAGATCGGGTCGATCTCGGTGACGATCACTCGTGCGCCATAGGAGCGCATGGATCGAGCACAACCCTTACCCACATCGCCATAGCCACACACAACAACGACCTTACCGGCAATCATCACATCGGTGGCACGTTTAATACCGTCTGCCAACGACTCTCGGCAGCCATAGAGGTTATCGAACTTCGACTTGGTACACGAATCATTGACATTAATCGCCGGCACAAGCAGTTCTCCGGCCTCCTGCATCTGATATAGACGGTGCACGCCGGTAGTTGTCTCCTCGCTCACACCTTTCCATTCAGCCACCGTGCGATGCCATTTTTGGGGATCTTCGGCCAAAATCTGTTTCAGCGTAGAGAGGATAACCTCCTCCTCATAAGAGGAAGGGGCGTAGTCAAGGGTCGAGGCATCTTTCTCCGCCTTGAATCCCTTATGAATCAAGAGCGTTGCATCTCCGCCATCGTCTACAATCAATTGGGGCCCTTTTCCATCGGGAAACGAAAGCGCCATTGCCGTACACCACCAATATTCGGGCAGCGTTTCGCCCTTCCATGCAAAAACCGGAACACCGGCCTTGGCAATCGCTGCCGCCGCATGGTCCTGCGTCGAGAAGATATTGCACGAGCACCAGCGGACATCGGCTCCCAACTCAACAAGCGTCTCAATTAAAATGGCCGTCTGAATCGTCATGTGTAACGAGCCCATGATTCGCACCCCTTTCAACGGTTTCTCCGAACCATATTTGCGGCGTACCGCCATCAAACCCGGCATTTCGTGTTCAGAGACCTCAATCTCCTTACGTCCCCACTCGGCCAGCGACAGATCGGCCACCTTGTAGGGAATCGTCAAATCCAAATACATATTTATCTGTTTTAAAATCGTTTCTTTATCTATTTCAATCTGCTTTTTCAGCTCTTCGACAGTAGCAAAAGTCTGCTCTTCACGCACTTTTTGCAGCAGCTCCACACGCATCGTATGGCCGTAAAGCCCCCCATCAAAGGCAAAAATATAGGTTTCCAAACGCCGCTCCGTACCTCCGACCGAGGGATTGCAACCCAAATTCGACATGGCATCGTAATGCCGACCATCGACCGTCACTCGCGACCGATAAACTCCGTCTTCGGCCTCAAACTCAGCTCCGACCGATAAATTTGCAGTCGGAAACCCCAGCTTACGCCCCAAGTGACGCCCATGTTCCACAACGCCCTCTATGACCAGTTGTCTCATCAAATCTTCTCGGTCAGTTTACGCACAAGGCTGAATTGTGAGAAAAACTCCTTGCCAAAGACACGAATTACCGTATAGGAGGGGATTGCCAGCAACATGCCCAGAATTCCAGCCAGCGATCCGGCTATTAAGATTACCAGAAAAATTTCGAGCGGATGCGCTTTCACTCGCTCCGAGTAGAGGGTGGGTTGCAGCACAAAGTCATCCATACCCTTTAAAATCAGCAGAGAACCGGCTATCACAAAAGCCGTATGCCCCACTGTCATCCCTTCAATCGGAGAGACAATGCCAACGAAGACCGACAGCACCCCTCCAATCAGCGGGCCGGCATAGGGAACCACATTCATTACTCCCATAATCAAGCCGATAAACGCCGCATCACCCGTCCGCATTCCGAAAGCCATCATTGTCAACATAACGGCGATCATCAACAATAAACTCTCCGAAAGAATACCCGTAAAATAGCGCCCCAACAACAAAGTAACCGAGTCCAATGCCCGTGTAATGTTGGTATGGTAGTGTTCGGGGAAAAGGCCTGCGATCATTGCATAAAACAGTCCGTCCTCTTTGAGGAAGAAAAAGGTGATGAACGAGATCGAAAAGATGGCCACTACCGAAGAGAGCACCACGCCTACAATCGAAGAAAAAACAGCATTCAACGACTGGATATCAATTATCTCGCGCAACGTAGCCGTTAGTGAATCGGAGAGCGAAAAGGTACTATCGGTTGTAGCAAACAGATCTTGCAAATAATGTTGTGCACGCCCGATCGGCTCCTCGATGCTACCGACAACTGTGGCAAAATCCACGTTCGAGAGTTGATGAATTTTATGGAAAACCAACGGCACAAACAGCGAACAAAACGTTGCAGCCACCGCCCAGATGATTAACAACGTAAAAAAGGCGGCCAACGATCTGGGAACTCGCCATCCACGCACATGAAGTGCTGACAGTCGGTTGACAAGCGGTCGACCGACCACAGCCAACACAGCCGAGATGAGAATGTAGACAACAATGGATGAAAAGAACCAGACAAGAAACAGTACGGCCGCAGCAATTGCCGCGCCCACCAGAAATTTCAAAATTGTCTGGGGTGTTGCAGTCATACGATTTACTCCACTTTACGCAGGCGTGCGATCGGCGTTTGCGACCCGACAACGGGATCTCCGATCTCTACCAGCAGTTCACTTCCTTTGGGGATCAGCACATCAATGCGTGATCCGAATTTAATAAATCCGCAAACGCTGTTTTGCTCAACCGTCTCTCCCACTTTCATATAGGAGACAATGCGACGAGCGATCAAACCGGCAATCTGACGGAATAATACTTTTTGACCCGTAGGCATCTTCACAACCGTGGTTGTACGTTCGTTTTCAGTCGAAGATTTGGGGTGCCAAGCCACCAAGAAACGGCCGGGATGGTATTTAAAATATTCGACCACACCACCCACGGGAACCCAATTCATATGCACATTGGTGATCGACATGAAGATCGAAATCTGCATCATCTCACTTTTGAGATACTCGTCGTCGGTAACCACCTCGGTCACCACCACCCGACCGTCACAAGGAGCAAAGATCAGATCTGCATCGTGAATCCGCACTCTGCGCGGTTCACGGAAAAATGCTACGATGAAAAACCAGAACAGCAGCAGCAAAACGGCACTCACCCACAGCAGCGAAACATTCGAATCGATTGTTAACAGATGATAAATAAGCCACCAAATCAGCAGACAGACAGCACCAGACATTCCGATAATTTTGTAGCCTTCTTTATTGATTCTCATAATATTGTTAGGTTTGCAGTTACATTACAATAAGCATATAGACCACCACGAATGGAGCCGAAATCAACATGGCGTCAAAGCGATCCAACACTCCACCATGCCCCGGAATCAGGTTGCCGGAATCCTTCACATCGGCCGCACGCTTAAACATCGACTCGACCAGATCACCTAAGACACCCGACACGGCGGCCACCAATGCCAAACCTCCCCAGACAACATAGCTGGCATCAAGCGCATAGGCGGCCAGTAGTCCCATACCAACCGCGCCGATAACTCCGCCGAAGAATCCCTCCCACGACTTTTTCGGCGACAGTCGCTCGAACAGTTTATGGCGACCAATTGTCATACCGACCAGATAGGCAAACACATCGTTAGCCCAGATAATAAACACATAGGCGATCATCACCCACGGGTTCCACGACTCACTCCCGACAATCGGAATATAGCAGATCAACGACAGGGGCAATGCTATATAGACCACCCCCATCAGGGTTGCACCAATATTAGCAATCGGTCGTTCTTGTTTGCGGTAAAGTTCGCAGACAAACATCACAGGAAGCAACAGCAAGAAGAAGGCCATGCCGGCAGCGAACAACTGTCGCGCGCTCCCCAAGATCTCGATATCATCGGCCACAAAGGCAAAATTCAGGGCAAACAACACCACACCGGCAACCAGCCCCACAAGATGCTGCGGATGACTACCCTCTTTTTCTGATAATTTATAAAACTCGGCCAATCCTACCACCAGCAGCAGAGCCAGCATCGCGCCAAAACTCCATTGCGACCACAGAACGGCCCCAAGTACCACCACCGCAAGGACAACACCGCTTATAGTGCGTACCGCGAGATTCTTCATTTTTTCACACATAGATTCGTGTTATTCAGTCAAGTTAGGTTTTTCTTTCGAAACTTGCACCGGAGTTGCAACCGTTGCCGCCGACTTGGGTTCATCGACCTCCTTTTCGGTCGAAGTGGCGGTTTCGGCCGGAGCAATCTCGGCTACGGATGTCGTTGCGACTGTCGTTGAACTGGATGCGGTGGTATCGTTTTGCGCAGATTTGGCAGCTGCCTCTTTTGCCTCCCGCTCAATATCTTTCTTGCGCTTTCCGAAAATTCGCTCGACATCCTCCGTAAAGACTACCTCACGAGTCAAGAGCAATTCTGCCAGCTCTTTCAATCCGGCAGCATGATCGCGCAACACCTGCTCAGCCATCTTATACGCCTTTTCGATCACAGCTTTTGCCTCGGCATCAATCTGCTGCGCAGTCAACTCCGAGTAGGGCTTCGTAAAAGCCATATCGCTCTGTCCGGTCGAATCGTAAAACGAAAGTGTACCAACCAGTTCGCTCATACCGTAATAGGCAACCATCGCGTAGGCCTGCTTGGTCACTCGTTCCAGATCGTTCAGAGCGCCTGTCGAAATCTCGCCGAAGGTCAGTTGCTCGGAGACGCGACCACCTAACGTGGCGGCCAACTCCTCCATGATCTGCACACGAGTCGTAATCTGACGCTCCTCTGGCAGATACCAAGCTGCACCGAGTGCCTTACCACGCGGAATAATCGTCACCTTGATCAGAGGACTGGCATTTTCGAGAATCCAACTTACCGTTGCATGACCAGCCTCATGATAGGCGATCACCCGCTTCTCTTCATCGGTGATGATCTTATTTTTACGCTCCAAACCACCGACAATACGGTCGATGGCGGCAAGAAAATCCTCTTTTGAGATCATTTTTTTGTTGTGTCGCGCCGCGATCAACGCCGCCTCGTTGCAGACATTGGCAATATCGGCTCCCGAAAATCCGGGGGTCTGACGGGCAAGGAACGAACGATCCAGTTTCGGATCCAGTTTGAGGGCACGCAGGTGAACGTTGAAGATCTCTTCACGCTCCTTCACATCGGGCAATCCCACCTCGATTTGACGATCGAAACGGCCGGCACGCATCAGGGCTTTATCCAAAATATCGGCACGGTTGGTAGCCGCCAATACAATCACTCCGGCGTTCGTCTGAAAGCCATCCATTTCTGTAAGCAACTGATTAAGCGTATTTTCACGTTCATCATTACCCGAGAAACCGGCATTTTTACCGCGAGCACGACCAATCGCATCAATCTCATCGATAAAAACAATACACGGAGCTTTCTGTTTGGCCTGTTCGAAAAGATCACGCACACGCGATGCCCCGACACCGACAAACATCTCGACAAAATCCGAACCCGAAATCGAGAGGAACGGAACATTCGCCTCTCCGGCGACGGCTTTGGCAAGCAAAGTTTTACCCGTTCCCGGAGGGCCTACCAACAACGCACCCTTCGGAATTTTGGCTCCTAATTCTTTGTATTTATCGGCTTTTTTGAGGAAATCGACAATCTCCATGATCTCGACCTTAGCCTCTTCCAATCCGGCCACATCCTTGAATGTCACGCGCTTATCATTGTCCTTATCGAATACCTGCGCCTTGGCTTTACCCACATTCATGATACCGCCTCCGCCGCCTGCTCCCGCACCGCGCGACATCGAGCGCATCACAAAGAACCAAACACCGATAATCAGCACCCATGGCAAGAGCCCGACCAGAATCGAAGTCCAATCGTTAGACTTATTCTCATAAACGACCGGCACCACAACACCCGATCTCTCTTCGACCTCTTTCAAATCCTCACGAAACGAATCAACCGATCCGATCGTAAAGTAAAACTGAGCACCCGTAGTGGGAATGCGACTGAATTGTTTATCGACCGAATCTTTACGATAGCGTTCTACGGCCTCTTTTTTCAGAAAGACCTGTGCCTGATCGCGGTTGATAATCTGGATCTTATCGACCTCGCCTTTCTCGACCATCGGTTGAACTGTCGCCCAATTACTCTGCAACGGAGCATCGTTGTTTGTTCCGAAGAACCAATACCCCAGAATAAATGCGCCAATCAAACCATAGATCCACAGCAGAGAGAATCGCGGCACATTGACGCTCACTTTGCTATTGTTTTTTTTCTTTTGAGCCATAAAATTTTATGCTTCGTATTCGTATCGTGTCATCGGGGCATCGGCCCACAACTCTTCGAGTTTGTAGAACGTACGCAGATCACTCTGGAAAATATGAACTACCACATCGACATAGTCCATCGCAATCCAAAAAGCATTCTGCTGACCTTCAATGCGCCACACCTTTTCACCAAGTTTTTCGAGCACCTTCTCCTCAATACCAGCGGCAATCGCTGCGACCTGCGTGGTCGAGTCCGCATTGCACACTACAAAATGCGAGCAAATGGCTCCGTCAAAACCCGAAAGATCTAACGATACAATATTCTTACCTTTTTTATCTTCAATCGCACTAACGATCGTTTCAATCAACTTCTCCATACAATAGATTTAAGTCTATAACCTTGCAAAGGTAAGAAATAGAATCAAGATATGAAAATTTGAGAAATGGAAAAGAGGATTAATCATCAAGAATTAGAGAATTCACTTAGAAAACAACTGTAAACAAGAGGAGATAGACCATTGCTCGGCGGCTTACCGCGCCTGAAAGAGCAACCGACTCAGAGAGAAGCCCTCTTCGCGCCTATCCGTTTTTGTGTGCATTTGACAGAATCGTATCGGTCAACGCTTTGATAATCGAACCTTTGACATAGGTACGGCGCACGGCTACGGCAATCTTGCGCGACATAGCCCCTTTGGCCAACACTTTGAGACGATCACGATGCTCTTCGGGGATATATTCGATCGCCATTTCGGGAATAATTGTCAGACATGATGTACAATCAACAATCCGCATCAAGGTATCCAACGAGCCGGATTCAAACGAATAGTGCGAAGGCATATCACGCCGTGCAAGGCAAAGTTCGATGATCTGATCGCGCATACAGTTTCCGGGACTAAGAATCACAAGATCCTTCAAATCAATATCTTCGATCCGAATACTCGATCGTTCGTACAACGGATTCTCGGGCGACACATAGGCATAAAAACGGTCGTTGAAGAGTTCCAGCTCGGAGATTCCTTCGCCACACGTGCCGCTGGCCACCAAGGCGGCATCAATGCGGTCCCGTTTGAGGGCCTCGATGATATCCGAAGTAATCATCTCTGAAATTTCGAGTTCTACCTTTGGAAAATCACGCACAAAAGCCGGAATAAATTTATGCAACAGATAAGGTGCGATCGTTGGAATCACCCCCAAGCGCAGTTTACCGGAGGTCTCACCCTTCAATTCGGCCACGGCCTCCTTGATGTAGTTGTAGGCTTTGATCGTTTCGCGTGCCTGTTCGAGCACGACCCGACCCGCCTCGGTCGGGATTACCGGTTTTTTCGATCGGTCGAGCAACACCACGCCCAACTCCTCCTCCAAAGCCTTCACCTGCATGCTCAACGAAGGTTGAGTCACAAAACAATGTTCGGCAGCTTGTGAAAAACTGCCACAATTGGCTACTGCCAAGAGGTATTCAAGTTGGATAATCGTCATAAGCCAAGATCTGTTTGCCCGACGAAATTATAAAAATATTTTATATAAAACAAACTTCGGCCACTTATCCGCGCAGATAGTGTGGCATCTGCGGAGGGATCTCCATCGAAAATTCAACCAAGCCACGCACTTCGCCGTCCACGCGCCAAGCAGTTTGATAGATCATCTTGTGGACACCGCGTTTCTCAATCGTGTAGCAGTTCGTGCCACCCTGTTCGATCAATCGACGGATCGTCGCTTGCGACCGCTCATTGTGGCAGGGTATGATCGAACGACCACGTACATCGCCGTTGACTGCAAGCGAACGTTCGTTCTGATAGAGTGCCACCCCCTCGGTATCGCAGAGCGTAACGGCACAATCCAACTCCTCGACCCAACGATCGTTATTTTCCATCTCGTTATTGTTGAATTTTCACTAACTGTTCGCGATAAGCGTTTAAGATCCTCGATTTCGAGATAAAACCCAGATAGCGGCCGTGTTTATCAACAACCGGAAGCATCCACGTGTGTTTATCCTCGAATTTGGGCAATATACTCTGAATGGCTTCGTGTTCGAGAATCATATCGGGCGGATCGACCATGTAATAGGAGATTGGAGTTCGGTACTTTTCGGGTTTGAACATATCCTCGCGTAACTCGTCCAACTGTACAACCCCCAACAATCGCCCGAAATCATCAATCACCGGAAAGATATTGCGCCGTCCGGTGGAGATCATATGCACCAAATCACCCAACGACATACTCTCACGGATTCGCAGAAAATCGGTCTCCATCAACTCTTCAAGCTTCAGAAAGACAAACACCGATTGATCTTTATCGTGTGTCAAAAGCTCACCGCGTTGGCGTAACTGTTTCGTATATATCGAATCGGGGTCGAGGTAGTAACCCACAGCAAACGAGATGCACGCCGTAATCATCAGCGGAATAAAAAGTCCATAACCGTTCGACAATTCTGCAATCAGGAAGATCGACGTAAGCGGAGCCTTCATCACACCCGACATCACTCCGGCCATACCAACCAACGTAAATGATACGATCGGCACACTCCAACCAAAGAGCGCATTGCAGACCAAGGCAAGTGTCGCGCCACAGAAGGCACCGACAAACAGCGATGGTGCAAACGTACCTCCGACACCGCCCGCAGCATTGGTCGAGGCCATCGCGATCACCTTGAAAAACATCGTGGCGACGATAAACAGAATCACCACCCAATCTATTTCGCGAAAGCGGTAGAACAACGAGTTATCGAACAACTCGTGCGCATTGCCGTGCATCAGCGACATAAACCCTTCGTATCCCTCGCCATAAAGCGGTGGGAAGACAAAGATCAGCACACCGAGAACCGCACCGCCAATAATCCACTTTTTATACTGGCTGTCAACTCTTTTAAAGAGGTTTCCGACCGTCGAATTCATTCGGGTAAAATACCACGACATCAAACCGCAGACCCCTCCAAGCAGGATAAAAAGCGGTATCTGCCACAATTCGAAGGCATCCTCCGGACGCAGCGTCACCGCCAACACGGGATCGAATCCGCGCAACATGAAGGCCATCGTTGTGGCTGTAATCGAAGCGATCAATAGCGGAATAACCGAGGCTGCCGTGATGTCGAGCATCAGAATTTCGAGCACAAAGACCACACCCGTAATCGGAGCTTTGAAAATTGCCGCCAATGCCGCACCCGCACCGCAGCAGAGCAGCAGCGTGGTATGTTTGTAGTTAAGACGAGCAAGCCGCCCGACATTCGATCCGATGGCCGCACCTGTCAGCACGATCGGGGCCTCAGGCCCGACCGAACCACCGAAACCGATAGTCGTAGCACCCCCCACGACCGATGTCCAGCAGTTGTGGCGCGCAATATGCGAATTGCGGCTCGACATGGCATAGAGAACACGCGTTACCCCCTCCGAAATATTATCACGGACGATATATTTCACAAACAGTGTCGCCAGAATAATACCGACCGCGGGATAGATCAAGAAGAGAAAATGGGCACTATCGACCGGAAACCAATAGGTCAACGATGATTTAACCCCATAGAGCAGAATTTCGAACAGATAGGTTCCCACACCGGCAAGTACACCCACAACAACCGCCAGCAGCATCATCATCTGGCGATCGCTCAACCGCCGTGTCAGGCGGAGAAAGCTGTAATAGATCCGTTCGCGGGCATTCATTTTTTGAGTCGGTTATTGTCGCTCCTGTGCAAAGTGCTTGGCTTGTGCATCAATCAGCTCCTTATCGTCAAAATAGTTGATCTTCATAGCGGCACGCACCTCGTCAAGCGTTGCAGCCGCAGCACGGCGTGCCTCTTCCGATCCAGCACGCAGCACCTCATAGACCTCACCGATACGCGCCTCGTAATAGTGGCGGCGTTCGCGAATAGGGTCGAGCACCTCATTGAGGATCGAGATCAAAAGACGTTTGACCTTTACATCGCCCAATCCGCCACGACGATAGTGCGCTTTCAGCGCATCGAGGTTCTCATATTCGGGCAGATATTTGGCAAAATGGGCATCGTTGCAGAAGGCATCAAGGTAGGTAAAGACCGTGTTTCCCTCGATCTTGCCGGGATCTTCAACCCGCAGGTGATCGGGATCTGTGTACATTCCCATCACCTTCTTTTTGACCTCATCGGCAGTATCGGAGAGATAAATGCAGTTACCGAGCGATTTCGACATTTTGGCCTTACCATCGGTACCCGGCAAACGCATGCAAGCAGCATTATCGGGTAGTAAAATTTCGGGTTCGACCAGCGTTTCACCATAGACCGCATTGAATTTGTGGACAATCTCGCGTGTCTGCTCAATCATCGGTTCCTGATCCTCTCCGGTCGGCACGGTGGTTGCCTTGAATGCGGTGATATCCGATGCTTGGCTGATCGGATAGGTAAAGAACCCCACCGGAATACCCTGTTTTTGCTGGGTGTCACCCTCCACGGCACTCTCATTGAATCCGCGCAAAGTAATCTCGGCCTTCACGGTCGGATTGCGTTGCAACCTTTGCACCGTCACCAAATTCATATAATAGAAGGCTAATTCGCACAATTCGGGGATCTGCGATTGGATAAAAAGGGTCGATCGAGCCGGATCAAGACCCGCCGAAAGATAATCCAAAGCCACCTCAATGATGTTCTGACGCACCTTTTCGGGATTATCTGCATTGTCGGTCAACGCCTGTGCATCGGCAATCATGATGAAGATTTTATCGAACTCTCCGGAGTTCTGCAACTCGACACGGCGGCGCAACGAGCCAACAAAATGGCCCAAATGAAGACGACCTGTGGGGCGGTCACCCGTAAGTATAATTTTTGGCATTTTTATAATTTAATATCGTAAATCTGAATGACACCCTGCAATGTCCCCGATTCGCCGGTGACAAGCAGAGAGGTTACTTTGTTATTGGTCATCATTTTTTCGGCCTCGATCAACTTTTCGGTCGGCGAGATCGACTTGGGATTGCGCGTAGCAATATCAACCGCTTTGATATTGAAAAATTCGCCACGCAGACGCTCCATCGCACGGCGCACATCGCCATCGGTCACAATGCCCTCAATCCGATCACCTGCGCAAATGATGATTAGTCCCAAACCGCCCTTCGAAATGGCGTGGATCATCTCCACAGCCGAACAGTCGGGAGCCACCACCGGCAGATCGTGGTCGCGCATGACGTTGCCGACCGTCATCAACAGTCGGCGTCCGAGGCTTCCGCCCGGATGCAACCGTGCAAAATCGACACTCGTAAAACCGCGCATACGCATCAACGACACGGCCAACGCATCGCCCATACAGATTTGAGCCGTAGTGGACGAGGTGGGAGCCAGATGCAGGATACAGGCCTCCTCCTTCACCCCGACATCGAGATGCACATCGGAGTTTTTAGCCAATGCCGACTCTGGATTTCCGGTCATCGAAATCAAACGGTTCCCGTTGGAGTGGATAAACGGTACGATTTTGAGAATTTCGTCCGTTTCTCCCGAATAGGAGAGGGCCAGTACGACATCCTCTTTCGAGATCATACCCAAATCGCCGTGAAACGCTTCGCCCGGATGCAAAAAGAAACTCGGCGTTCCGGTCGATGCGAGCGTTGCCGCAATCTTCCGTCCGACGAGTCCCGATTTCCCCATACCGGTGATGATACATTTACCCTGCGCCGCGAGAATCAATTCGACCGCGCGCACAAAATCACCGTCCAACGTCTCCTCCATATGTTTGAGCGCCAGCATTTCGGTATGAATCGCCTTGCGCGCGACCGCAAGGATCTCCGTATTTTCGGTTGCTACCATTTATATAAGGGATTTTAGTAAACTTTCCAATTGGTCGAGTGGCAACATATTCGGGCCGTCACTCTTGCCATGATCGGGGTCGGGATGCACCTCAAAAAAGAATCCGTTGGCTCCGAATGCTTTGGCTGCGTGAGCCATTGCCGGCACAAATTCGCGATTTCCGCCCGTCTTGCCACCTGCCGCACCGGGTCGCTGCACCGAATGCGTACAGTCCATCACCACCGTTGGAGCAATCTGCAACAGATCGGCAATGTTCCGAAAATCGACCACCAAATTGTTGTAGCCGTAGATATTTCCACGTTCGGTCAGCCAAATCTCGGCGGCTCCCGAATCGCGCGCCTTCTCAAAGGGATACTGCATATCGACACCGGACAGAAATTGAGCCTTCTTGATGTTCACAATCTTTCCGGTCTTTGCCGCCGCCACCAGCAGGTCGGTTTGTCGACATAGGAAAGCCGGAATCTGAATGACATCGACCACCTCGCCCACCGGCGCAGCCTGCCATGATTCATGAATATCGGTCAACAGTTTCAATCCCCATTTCGACCGCACATCGGCAAGCATCTGCAATCCTTTGTCAAGCCCCGGCCCGCGAAAGGAGGAGAGCGAGGTACGGTTAGCCTTGTCAAACGATGCTTTAAAAATAATCTCGGTACCGAGCGACCGGTTAATCTCAACCAACTTTTCGGCCACCGTATCGAGCAACTCGGCCGATTCAATCACGCAGGGACCTGCAATAAATTTCGGATTCATATCTTTTATCTCTTATCTCTTGATTGAAAAAACTGTTCGGCTCTCTCCAAATCTTCGGGCGTATCAATGCCGATTGTCTCCACCTCCGATATTCCCACGCCGATGCGATAACCGCTCTCCAACCAGCGCAACTGTTCCAGCGACTCGGCCTTTTCGAGCGAAGATTGCGGCAACTCAGTCACGGCACGCAGCACCTCCGCCCGAAAGGCGTAGATACCGATATGTTTATAGAACGTATGCCGAGCAAGCCACTCCGCACGCTCCACCCCACGCAAATAAGGGATTACCGAGCGTGAAAAGTAGATCGCCTGCGACTGCGCATCAAGCACTACCTTCGGTGAGTTTGGATTTTCCAGAGCAGCCAATCCATCAGCCTCGGTAAAGGGTTTTACAAGGGTGGCAATATCGGTCGTAGGACTCTCGAAACAACGTTTCAACGCCACCAACTGCGATGGTTGAATGAAGGGTTCATCACCCTGCACATTGACCACTACGTCAAATGGCTTCCCCTGTTTGCAATAGGCCTCCCAACAGCGATCCGTACCGCTACGATGATCCGCAGAGGTCATTTCAACCTTACCACCGAAGGCGCATACGGCATCGTAGATCCGCAAGTCATCGGTAGCCACCACCGCATCATCCAGCACTCCGACCACCTGTTCGTAGACCCGCTGAATCACCGGTTTTCCACCCAGCATCGCCAGCGGTTTCCCGGGGAAGCGCGTTGATGCGTAACGCGCCGGAATAATTGCAATGTAATTCATCATTCGCTCCTCATCATTCACCACCAAGCCGATCCGCGCTGCGCCGCTAATCAGGCAGCCACATCGCACTTAAATGACGAATATTTGATCTCTAATTATTTAATGCCAACCGCAATACATCCTCGTTGGTCTTCACATAGTGGAAGCTGAGGCCGGCCACATAATCGGCTTTGATCTCCGCAATATCCTTACGGTTCTCCTCCGAGAGAATCAGCTCGGTAATTCCGGCACGTTTAGCCGCCAAAATCTTCTCCTTGACACCACCCACCGGCATTACCCGTCCGCGCAGGGTCGTCTCGCCTGTCATGGCAATCCGTTCGCGCACTTTGCGCCCCGTGTAGGTCGACACGATTGAGGTGACCATCGTAATACCGGCCGAAGGGCCATCTTTCGGAATAGCACCTTCGGGTACGTGAATATTTATATCTTGCTGTTCGAACAGTTTGGGATCAATCCCCAACTGTTCGTAGTGCGCCATCACCCACTCGTGAGCAATCGTCGCCGACTCCTTCATCACATCGCCCAGATTACCCGTCAAACTGATTTTACCTTTACCGGGGGTCAAACACGACTCAATGTAGAGGATGTCGCCACCGACCTCCGTCCAGGCCAATCCGGTAACCACGCCCGTCATTCCGCCCACTTCGTACTCCTCTTTGAGAAATTTGGCCATACCAAGGATCTTTTCCAGATCTTTCAGCGTGATTTCGGGGGCAAACGCCTCATCAAAAGCGATCTGCTTGGCACGAGCACGAGCCACCTTCGCCAACAATTTATCGAGCGAACGCACTCCGGCTTCGCGGGTATAACCGGCGATGATCTGCTCGACCACCTCGGCGGTCATCGTCAACTCGTGTGCTTTGATGCCGTGCGCCTCGCGTTGCTTGGGGAGCAGGTGTTCCAATGCGATGCTGACCTTCTCTTCGAGCAGGTACCCCGCAATGTTAATCATCTCCATTCGGTCGCGCAACGCCGGCGCAATGTTGGCAATGTTGTTCGCCGTAGCAATAAAGAGCACCTTCGACAAATCGTACTCCATGTCGATATAGTTATCGTGGAAAGTGGTATTCTGTTCAGGATCGAGCACCTCCAACAATGCGCTCGATGGATCGCCATGGTTCGATACCGTCACTTTATCCACTTCATCGAGGATGATCACGGGATTCGATGAACCGCAACGTTTGATCGTCTGGATGATCCGGCCGGGCATCGCTCCGATGTAGGTACGGCGGTGTCCGCGAATCTCCGACTCATCGTGCAGACCACCCAGCGAGATACGACCGAACTTACGTCCCAAAGCAGCCGCCACCGACTTACCGAGAGATGTTTTACCCACCCCCGGAGGGCCATACAGACACAAAATCGGCGATTTCAGATCGCCCTTCAATTTGATGACGGCCAGATGTTCAAGCAACCGCTCCTTGACCTCCTCCAAACCAAAATGGTCGTGGTCGAGTTGCTCGCGAGCACGCGCCAAATCGAGGTTATCTTTGGTAACATCGTTCCACGGGAGTTCCAGCAGCAGTTGCAGGTAGGTCATCTGCACCGAGTATTCGGCCACCGCCGGATTCAGTCGCTCGATCTTCTGCAACTCCTTATCGAAGGTTTCGGAAACCTCCTTCGGCCAATTCTTCTTTTTAGCGGTTTCGCGCATCTTCTCGATCTCGGCATCGGAGCCATCGCCCAATTCGTCCTGAATCGTGCGCATCTGCTGTTGGAGATAATAATCGCGTTGCTGCTTATCAATCTCCTGCTTAACACGCTCCTGAATCTCGTTCTTCAACTCGGCAAGTTGTTGCTCGCGAATCAAAATTTCGAGCAATTTGCGTGCACGAGCCAGCAACCCGGGAGCCTCCAACAATGATTGGCGATCCTCATCGGTCAACTCCATATTCGAACAGATGAAGTTGATAATTCCACGTTTCGAGTCGATATTTTTGATTGCAAAGGCCGCCTCCTTGGGCATCGTCTGCGACACGTTGATGATGTTGAGTGCCACATCACGGATCGAATCTACCAACGCTTCGAACTCGATGCTTTTCAGATCGGGTGTCGTATCGCGCAGGGCGGTCACACGTGCTTTGAAATAGGGTTCTACGGTGATATATTCCGTGATTTCAATCTTCTCCAAACCATTCAGAATGACCGTCAGATTTCCATTGGGCATTTCAAGAATCTTGATAATGCGCGCCGCCGTGCCGACTTTATACATGTCGGTCGGAGCCGGATCCTCAACATCGCTTTCGCGTTGAAGCACAGCCCCCAGAATGCCTCCTTCGGCATTCACGGCACGCACCAGATTGATGCTTTTGTCACGACCGACGGTGATCGGTGTGATCGCTCCGGGGAAGAGCACCGATGAACGCAGGGTCAGAATCGGAATAATTTCAGGAACTTCGATCTCTTCGATCAATTCGTCACCGCCCGTTACAATCGGTATAACCCGGTGCTTGCCATCGAAGACCTCCGGCATCAGCCCCGTATCATCAATTTCAACCGTTTCGACTTTATCTTTTTTCGTACTCATATTCGGGTTTACTTATATATTTTGCAAAGGTAACGATTTTTCACAGATTTTATTTCAACTTTGACAGAATGTTAATAACTTTGTACCTCAAAACGACAAAGTAAAATACACATTTCATGCAAATCGCAGACAAATACACCCCGCAACAGATTGAGGCCAAATGGTACGAATACTGGATCGCACATCGACTTTTCCACTCGGAACCCGATGCGCGTGAACCCTATACAATCGTGATTCCGCCCCCCAACGTGACGGGCATGCTCCATATGGGGCACATGCTCAACAACACGTTGCAGGACGTGCTGATCCGTCGCGCGCGCATGTCGGGCAAGAACGCCTGCTGGGTACCGGGGATGGACCACGCATCAATCGCCACCGAGGCCAAAGTCGTGGCGATGTTACGCGAAAAGGGAATCGAGAAATCGTCGCTTTCACGCGAAAAGTTCCTCGAATATGCTTGGGAGTGGAAAGAGAAATACGGCGGTGTCATCCTCAGCCAGTTGCGCAAATTGGGAGCCTCATGCGACTGGGAGCGCACCTGCTTCACGATGGACGATGCACGCACGGAAAGTGTGTTGCAGGTCTTCTGCGACCTCTACGAAAAGGGCAAGATCTACCGCGGCGTGCGTATGGTCAACTGGGACCCTTCGGCCAAAACAGCCCTCTCGGACGAGGAGGTGATTTTCAAAGAGTCGCACGGCAAACTCTACTACCTGCGTTACATGATTGAGGGTACGGACAAGGCAATTATCGTTGCCACAACTCGCCCCGAAACCATTCTGGGCGACACGGCGTTGTGTGTCAACCCCGAAGATCCGCGTTACAAACACCTTCCCGAAAATGCACGCGTGATCGTGCCGTTGGTCGGTCGCTCAATTCCGGTGATCCGCGACACGTATGTCGATATTGAGTTCGGCACAGGGGCACTGAAAGTCACACCGGCACACGATGTCAACGACTACCTGTTGGGCGAAAAATATGGGCTTGAAACGATCGACATCTTCAACGATGACGGCACGATCAACGACAAAGTTGGCATGTATGTGGGCGAAGAGCGTTTCGAGGTGCGGCGCAAAATCGAGGGTGACTTGGCCGCGGCCGGTCTGCTCGAAAAGACCGAGGAGTACACCAACAATGTGGGTTATTCGGAGCGCACGGGCGTGGCGATCGAACCGAAACTCTCGATGCAGTGGTTCATGTCGATGTCCGACATCGCCCAACCGGCCACCCAAGCCGTTATGGAGGACGTGATTCGGTTCTTCCCCGAAAAATACAAAAATACCTACCGCCATTGGATGGAGAACATCAAGGATTGGTGCATCTCGCGCCAGTTGTGGTGGGGGCAGCGCATTCCGGCCTACTACCTACCCAAAGGAGGGTTCGTAGTGGCCTTGACGGCCGAAGAGGCGTTAGCGAAAGCACGCGAAAAATCGGGCGATGCAACGTTGCAAATGAGTGATTTGCGCCAAGATGAAGACGTATTAGATACGTGGTTCTCATCGTGGCTGTGGCCGATTTCAGTCTTCGACGGCGTGCGCAATCCGCACAACAAGGAGATCGAATATTACTACCCCACCAACGATCTGGTGACGGGACCCGACATCATCTTTTTCTGGGTGGCGCGCATGATCATGGCCGGCTACGAATATCGCCACGAAAAACCCTTCGGCAATGTCTATTTCACGGGTATCGTCCGCGACAAGATCGGTCGCAAGATGTCCAAACAACTGGGCAACTCGCCCGATCCGCTCGATCTGATTGCCAAGTTCGGAGCCGATGGCGTGCGTATGGCCATGCTCATCAGCTCATCGGCGGGCAACGATGTGATGTTCGATGAGGCTCTCTGTGAGCAGGGACGCAACTTCGGCAACAAGATCTGGAACGCCTACCGATTGGTCAACGGATGGACGGTCGATATCACCGCCATACAGAGCGACAACGATCGTCTTGCGATCGAGTGGTTCTCGCAGACTCTCGGCCGGTCGCTGCGCGAGATCTCGGAGAATTTCCAAACGTATCGCATCTCCGAAGCCTTCAAAGAGGCCTATCGCCTCTTCTGGGACGATTTCAGCGGGCTATACCTCGAAATGGTCAAACCGGCCTACGGTCAGCCGACCGATCCGGCAACGATGGCTGCTACAAAGGCGTTCTTCGATCAATTGATGCGCCTGCTGCATCCCTTCATGCCTTTCGTCACCGAAGAGATCTGGCAGGATCTCGCACCGCGTACCAACGGAGAATCAATCACAGTGGCCGCCATGCCGCAACCGGCCGAAGAGCAGGCAACCATTCTTGCCCGTTTCGAATTGGCCAAGGAGGTAATCTCCTCTGTGCGCAACATCCGCAACCAGAAATGTCTACCACAAAAGGAGGCTCTTACGCTGCAAGTGATCGGTGACGAGAACTATCCGGCGGAATACGCCCCCGTCATGCAGAAAATGGCCAACTTGACAGCTATCGAACAGGTCAGCGAGAAGGACTCGTCCGCAGCCGCTTTTATCGTCAAGACCACCCAATATTTCGTCCCGTTATCGGGTAAAATCGATGCAGAGGCCGAACGCGAAAAGCTACTGAGCGATTTAGCTTACTACGAAGGATTCCTCGCTACGGTGATGAAGAAGCTCTCCAACGAACGATTCGTGGGGTCGGCTCCCGAAAAGGTGGTGGCCAACGAACGAGCCAAACAGGCCGATGCCGAGGCGAAAATCGCAGCGATCAAAGAGCAACTTAATAACTAAGAGTCCATACTCCGCAATCGGATGGCAAAAGCAAAGTCAGCTTATTGTCATCCGGTTCGGATCGTAGATTCCAACCTATGAATTCGATTACAATCTACACCGATGGATCGGCGTTGGGCAATCCCGGGCCTGGTGGTTACGGCGTAGTACTGCTTTGCGCACCGTTTCGTAAAGAGCTATCGCAGGGCTACCGACTGACGACCAACAACCGCATGGAGCTTATGGGGGTCTGCGTGGCACTCGAAGCACTTAAATTCGAAGGTTCGCAGGTTGTCATCTATTCCGATTCGAAGTATGTCGTAGATGCAGTTTCAAAGGGGTGGCTCTTCGGCTGGGAGCGGACGGGATTTGCCGGAAAGAAAAACCCCGATCTGTGGATGCGGTTTTTACGGGTATATCGCCGTCATAAGGTCCGTTTCGTCTGGGTCAAGGGGCATGCCGACACGGCAGAGAACAACCGATGCGATCTCTTGGCTGTTGCGGCCGCCAACAACAAGGCCAATTTATTAGAGGATACCGGTTACGAACAGTAAAAATACGATGCACAATGGCGTGCAGATGTCGAATAAACAATGAATTTGAAACTACCTCTATATTTTGCGCTCTTCGCAATCATCGCCTGCTGCGGCTGCAATGAGAAATCATCGCAACAGGTAGAGATCCTCTGTGACCAGCTCTATAAAATCTCCCAGCCCAAACAGACCAGCACGATTGATTCGATCCTAACCATAGCCGATCAGCTCTCGGCAGAGGATCGTTATGCGATCCACATCTATGCCATGCAGGCCTACTATAAATTGGG
>CAYOKU010000017.1:0-36465 GCA_964404645.1 uncultured Alistipes sp. | reverse complement strand
CGCATGTTTGAATCCAGCTGCTTCAAAAGCCTCCTGCCACTCTTCGATCCCCTTGCGGATGTAGGGACGCCAGAGCGGCGGCGTTGCAGGGTCGATGTAGAGTATAATCGGTTTTTTCGGCTCGACCAATTCGCCTTTGAGGTAACGCTCTGCATCTTCCGGCCGCGGTTCCAACCGCCAACGGTTGATCAATGCACGTTCATCGGCTTTTTGCTGGCGGTCGTTGAAGTAGAGATGTCCGATGGCAAAGTAGCCGACACGTTCATCGGCAAGGCGGGGTGTCATCGGTTCGCGCGACAACAGTACCAAATTTGAGGTGATCTCCACGGTCAACGGCAGGGACTCTTCCCCCTCGCTGTATAAGGTCGAGAGGGCAGATTTGACCACCACATTCTCCGGAAACGATTTGACGGAGACGATTTTCGACAACTCTCTTCGTGGGGACACACTCATCGACAAGGCACTGAAAACGTTATTGAAACTCTTTTCCGAGCCATCGAAAACTTTGTTGACCTTGATGACCACGGCCGATGAGTCTTTGTTGTAGGTCTCGATTGGAAACTGCTCGATGATCGACTCCCGGTAGTTGTCGCGCACGGAGCGCGTGATGGCATCACCTTCCGGAGAGGAGATTCGCGGGTCATAAGTGGCCACCCACACCTTTTTGTAGAGTGTATCCTTGTGCAGACGGATGATCTTCTCGCCAAAGCCCATCCCTTTGTTAATGCCCGTATTGTTGAGCGCGTAGGGAACTCCTGATATTTTATTGACTACCAGTATGTCACGTCCCATGAGCGAATCGGGTATCTCGAACCATACATCGGTCTCTTTGGTATGCACCGTGAAGAGCCCCGTGTCTTTGGTCGTGCCTTTTAACACCTCATCGTAACCTTTTTTCTCCGATTTTCGGGTGGTGTCGGCCTTATTGACCGCGGCTTCGGTTTTCGATTTGCGCGATGGCCGTTTTTTGGCCTCGGCGCGAGGACCGATAGCGAGCGTAAAGCTCAATAGAGCGACTGTGCAGATGATTGTATAACCTCGTTTTTTCATAAATACCTCTTTGGACAGCGTATGGGCTGCCGGATGCAAGTATATAATTAAATTCTTAAAAAAGGAAGCGAATAGGAGTGAGTCCCCCGTTTTGGGGAGTGAACGCCCGATTATTTTCGCTATTTTTCCGGCGGTATGAGTGGTAATCGACACCTAAATACCGAATGGTCGGTAGCGATTTCAAGGTTGTCGGTTGTGTAGAAGCGATAGACCGAGCGGATACGTTCAAGCCCTACGCCCAACGAATCATCCTCCTTATCCTCGCGCGGTGTGTAGTTATTTTCAATGGTCAGCATCCCCTGTTCGGTGGCGATGCGGATTCGCAGCGGATTATCGGCTGTGATGCGGTTGTGTTTTACGGCGTTCTCGACTAACGTTTGCAGACTCATGGCCGGAATCCGGTGTTTGCAGTAGGCCGGATCGAGTGCGATCACCAGTTTGATACGGCTGCCGAAACGAATCTTCTGCAACGAATAGTACTGCCGCGTGAATTCAGCTTCATCATCCAGTGTGGCCAATATCTCGCGGCGATGTTCCAATACGTGCCGATAGACTCGACCGAGTGTGAGCGTGAATTCACGTGCTTCATCCGGATTTTGGCGAATGAGTGCATAGAGCGAGTTGAGTGAGTTGAATAGAAAATGAGGGTCTATCTGTTCAATCACCTGTTGCAGGTGGAGCTGCTCCGATTCGTGCTCCGCGGCCAGCCGCAACCGATACTCGTGTCGCCAGCGTTTTTGTGCCACGATCAGCAATACGGCAAAAAGGAGGAGCGCGATCAACGCTGTGAGTAGCGTGTATCGGTGAAAATCGCTGACTTCGCGTTCGATCGTAAAGGTTGGGATGCCGATGCTGGCTACCCAACGTTCGCCACCGATCTGCAACGGATAGTAGATCTGCTCTACGTTGTCGCCCAAGTAGGTCGATACCGTGCGCAACTGGGTGCTCTCTCCGCTCTGCATTACGCGGCGAAAGGCGGAAACAGCGGTGCTGTCAGCCGTTCGAGAGCCGATTCGCAGACTGTCGGGATGGTAGGCGATCATCCCATCGGGTGCATAGAGAACCGCGTAGCTGCGGATGTGCGGCTCCTGATTGGTCATGTAGACGAAAAGAGCCGAGAGCGGTATTTCGAACCGGCAGTATTGTGCGTTGCCGTTGGAACATTCGATGCGGTAGACAAATTGCCAGACGGCCTTAGGACCCTCTCCGCGTATGCGGCACATGGCTGAATCGCAGGCGGGCCAAGTGTCGATTGCTCCCCTGTGTAGCGGCTCTCCGCGGCGCATTTCGAAGGATGTTCCGTGACGTAATATTCCGAAACTGTTGATTTTTAGGTCGTTTTCCAACAGAGCGGCACCCAGAGTCTGCAACTCGCGTTCGGTGGCAGCCGGATGTTGACCGATGTAGTGGGCGGCCGTTCCCAATGCTCGTTCCGTCTGGTTGAATTCGCTGCTTAGCAGATGCAGGTGATATTCGCCAACCTGTCCGAAGAGCCGCTGGCTCATCGTTGCAGCGGTGCGGTTGATGATGCGTCCTGTGACGATAGCTCCGCCTACCAGCAGGATCAATAGTAGAAATCCCGCGGCCAGCAGCCTCGTCTTGGAGTTATGTAGCGGGCGTATCATGGCACAAAGATAATGATTTTTTGCGTGACACGAAAGAACCCTGCCGAAGTGAATGATCAGCAGGGTTATTTATCAATCTTTGCGCACCGAAAGTCGCTCCCAGAGCCACTGTGGCAGTAGCCGCCAGAACCACACCATGACGGCGTAGCGGCGATCAATGACGATGCGCCGTCGTTGTTGGCGGATGGCCTTAAAAATCTGTTTTGAGGCTCGTTGCGGATCCATCAACATCGGGTAATGGCGGCCATCGTTGAGCAACGGTGTGGCAACAAAGCCCGGCCGGATGTCTGTGAAACGAATGTGGTAGTGCTCCATGTGTGATAGCTGCGCCAAGGCATCTATATAGGTGTTCTGCATGCGTTTGGTCGCCGAATAGGCTGGGGCGGCTCCCAATCCTTTGGTTCCGGCTATCGAACTGATGATGGCGATATGGCCTCCGTTGTGTCCCTTGAAGTAGTTGAATGCCGCCGTGACCATGCGTACAAATCCTTCGGCATTGGTTCGGACGATCGACATTTCGATCTCTGGAACCAGAGCCGTATTGTGGCTGCCGACTCCGGAGCTATGGAAGTAGATATCCATACCGCCCAGTTTGTCAATGAGAGTCTGCAAATGGTCGGTCGCACTTTCGAGTGTGATGTCGAGTGGTTCGCAAACCACCTGTTCAGGGGCTTCGGCGCGTAAGGTTTCGAGTGCTTCGGCGCGGCGTCCGGCGATGCCGACACGCCAACCGGCGCGTATGCAAAGACGTGCTACTTCAAGTCCCATGCCCGATGTAGCTCCGATAATGACGATTCGTTTCATCTCTCTCTGTTTTATGCGTTTGAATCTCTTCTGCAAAACCTATGCCGACAAAATCATCCGTCGAGGAACTTCTCGGTTATTTCTTCTCTTGTGAGGGGAGCTCCTTGCCGTTAGTCGGTATTAATGCTTGTCGCCACATTTCGTTCAGTTGAGCCGTTGGAATGCGCAATAAGTAGTGTACCATGTTGTTCTCTTCGCCCGATGTGTAGGCCTGTACAAATTCCCAATCGTGGCTGACCATGTAGTTTAGTGCCTCTATTCCTGAGTTGAATTTCAGCTTTTCGCCGTTCTCATCGCACAGTTTGTTATAGGAGAGGGCATTGGTCTTTTGTCCGAAATCCAAAAGCACCGGTTTTCCGGTGGTTGGCAGGTGATTGGCGATGATCTCGCAGTAGACGTATGGCGATAATTGTGGTGTCGCATGCTTGGTTAGCTGCTGTGCCGATACGGAGCCTACTGCGAAAAATACGAACAGTGCGATAATTTGGGCTCTCATTTTTAACCTCTTTAACAGTTCTCAATCGTATATTGCACGCACTCGATGCCGACTCTACGCAACAACGCTAATCCCTCCTCCGAGCGATATTCGTCCGAGTAGACCACGCGCCGAATGCCGGCCTGAATAATTAGTTTTGAGCATTCGATGCAGGGTGCTGCCGTAATGTAGAGGGTCGAACCATTGCAATTATTAGCCGATTTAGCCACCTTGGTGATCGCATTTGCCTCGGCGTGAAGAACATAGGCTTTGGTTCTGCCCTCTTCGTCTTCGCATATATTCTCAAAACCTGACGGTGTGCCGTTGTAGCCGTCCGAGATGATCATCTTGTCCTTGACGATCAATGCTCCGACTTTGCGGCGCACGCAGTAGGAATTCTCAGCCCATATGCGCGCCATACGTAGGTAGCGACAATCCAATTGACGCTGTTTTTCTTCGTTGTAGGCCATGGCTTATCTGTTTGGAAAAGGGATTAAATCCCTTTTCCGTGACAGTTTTTATACTTTTTGCCCGATCCACAAGGGCATGGATCGTTGCGGCCAACTCGTTTTTCAACGTGCATCGGCATCGGTTTCTGCGCATCTTGCTGTCCGGCTTGTGCGGCGGCCTGCATGCGAGAGGCTTGCAATTTGTTGACATCCACCTTGGCGCGTTCCTGACGTTCACGTTCGATCGCTTCGGCGTTCTGGTCGCGTACCGGAATATAAGCTTTGCAGAGGATGGCCATCACATCGCGATTGACCTTGATGAGCATCTTCGAGAAGAGACCGAACGACTCGAATTTGTAGATCAGCAGCGGATCTTTCTGCTCATAAGTGGCGTTCTGCACACTCTGGCGCAGGTCGTCCATCTCGCGCAGATGCTCTCGCCACGCATCATCAATTGAGGTGAACATCACCACTTTCGAGAATATCTTATAGATCTCCGCACCGTCCGAATTCTTGCAGCGTTGCAGATTGACCGGTACGTTGTAACCCAGATGGCCGTCCGTCAGCGGGAAATAAATGTTCGAATCCATCTGATCCTTGCGCTCCTCGTAGATCCGCTCCATCACCGGACGCACGGTCTCGGCTACCAATTTGGCGCGGCGGGCATAAGCCTCTTTCATGCTTTTGACAATCGCTTCAACCAGCTCTTGCGGCTTGGCGGATTCGTATGCGGCTTCATCGAGGCCAAGTTCTACCGCCACCTCGCGAATCAGTTCCATGCGGAATTCGGCATACTCCAAACCGCGATTCTCCTCGACAAAGTTGTCGGCGAAGTCATACATGATATTATTGAGGTCGATCTCGATCCGTTCGCCGTAGAGTGCGTGGCGACGGCGTGTATAGATCACCTCGCGCTGCGAGTTCATGACATCGTCGTATTCGAGCAGTCGCTTACGGATGCCGAAGTTATTCTCCTCGACCTTTTTCTGTGCACGCTCAATTGCCTTGGTCATCATGCCGGCCTGGATCACCTCGCCCTCTTTCAGACCCATACGGTCCATCATCGAGGCAATACGACCCGACCCGAACAGACGCATCAGATCATCTTCGAGCGAGACAAAGAACTGCGACGATCCAGGGTCACCCTGACGACCGGCACGTCCACGCAACTGACGGTCGACACGACGGCTCTCGTGGCGTTCGGTGCCGATGATTGCCAAACCTCCGGCAGCTTTGACCTCCGGTGTCAGTTTAATATCGGTACCACGACCGGCCATGTTGGTGGCGATGGTTACCTGTCCCGATCGACCAGCCTCGGCTACAACCTGCGCCTCTAATTGGTGCTGCTTGGCATTCAGTACATTATGTTGAATATTGCGCAGTTTCAACATGCGACTCAATAGCTCCGAAATCTCGACCGATGTTGTACCGACCAGAACAGGTCTTCCCTTTTCGACCAATTTGACAATCTCCTCGATTACGGCGTTATACTTTTCGCGTTTAGTCTTATAGATCAAGTCCTGACGATCGTCACGCACTACGGCGCGGTTGGTCGGGATGACCACCACATCGAGTTTGTAGATGCTCCAAAACTCCGATGCCTCGGTCTCTGCCGTACCGGTCATACCGGCCAATTTGTGGTACATACGGAAGTAGTTCTGCAAAGTCACCGTTGCAAAGGTCTGTGTAGCAGCTTCGACCTTCACGTGCTCTTTGGCCTCGATGGCTTGGTGCAAACCGTCCGAATAGCGGCGACCTTCGAGAATACGGCCCGTCTGCTCATCGACAATCTTCACCTTGTTGTCCATGACCACATACTCAATGTCCTTTTCGAACATGGCGTATGCTTTCAGCAATTGGATCACCGTATGCACGCGCTCCGATTTGATCGAGTAGTCGTTGATAACGGCATCGCGTTTCTGCGCCTGCTCCTCGATGGAGAGTCCGCTCTTTTCGAGTTCGGCAACCTCGGCTCCGATATCGGGCAGCACAAAGAAACCGTCTTCGTTGAAATATTTTGAGAGCACCTCGTGACCTTTATCGGTCAACTCCACCGAGTTGAGTTTCTCGTCAATGATGAAGTAGAGGTCGTCGGTGATCTCCGGCATGCGGCGGTTGTTGTCCTGCATGTAGGTGTTCTCGGTCTTCTGCATCAACGCCTTGACACCCTGTTCCGAGAGGTACTTAATCAACGGTTTGTATTTGGGCAGACCTTTGTGCGTACGATAGAGTTTTACGCCGCCTTCGTCATTCTTGCCGTCGTTGATAAGCTGGCGAGCCTCGGCCAACAATGCGGTGCAGAGGTTCTTTTGCAAGTTATACAGATTCTCGATGGCCGGACGATACTGTTCGAACATCTGGTCGTCACCTTTGGGTACGGGGCCCGAAATAATCAGCGGCGTACGCGCATCGTCGATCAACACCGAGTCCACCTCATCGACAATGGCGTAGTGGTGTTTGCGTTGTACGAGATCTTTGGGCGACGAGGCCATGTTATCGCGCAGATAATCGAAACCGTATTCGTTGTTGGTTCCGAATGTGATGTCGGCCATGTAGGCGTTGCGGCGAGCATCCGAGTTGGGCTGGTGGCGATCAATGCAGTCTACCGAAAGTCCGTGGAACTGATACATCGGCCCCATCCACTCCGAGTCACGGCGAGCCAGATAGTCGTTGACAGTCACCAGATGCACCCCTTTTCCGGCCAATGCGTTGAGGAATACGGGGAGCGTTGCCACGAGCGTTTTACCCTCACCTGTGGCCATCTCGGCGATCTTTCCTTTGTGCAGAACGACACCGCCAAAGAGCTGGACGTCGTAGTGAATCATCTCCCATTTGAGATCATTACCACCTGCCATCCAGTGTGTGGCATAGATTGCTTTGTCACCGTCGATTGTTACGAAATCCTTGACGGCCGCCAAATTGCGATCGAAATCGTTGGCTGTGACCACTACCGTGTCGTTTTGTGTAAAACGGCGCGCCGTATCCTTCATAATGGCAAAGGCTTCGGGCAGGATCTCATCGAGTACCTGCTCGATCTTTTCGTCAATGCGTTTGGTCAATTCGTCAATCTCTTTCGAAATCTGCTCCTTCTCTTCGAGGGTCGTTTCGGCGAGTTCGAGTTGAGCTTTCAACTCGATGATACGCGCTTCATCGCCGGCGATAAACTCGGCGATTTTGCGTTTCAACGCCTCGGAATGTTCTCGAAGCTGGTCGTTTGATAGGGCCTCAATCGAGGGGTAGACCGCCTTTATCTTCTCGATGTACGGCTCAATCTGTTTGCGGTCTTTATCAGCTTTCGAGCCGAAGACAGCCTTGATGATACTTGCAACTATGTCCATATTTTGCGTTTTGTTATTCCGATAACGGTTGTAAATCCAACAAAGATAATGATTTTTTCGAAAATGGCAAAATAGGCAGGTTGAGAATAAAAAAAGGGAGGTTGAAACCTCCCTGATTTAGAACGATGACATTGTTAGTCTCCAACAATGCCTGAACAATTGGCGCACATGCTACATCCGATATTTAAGATTTCGGACTGTTTGCGTGCAATGATTTCAGCATTGTCATTCAGCAATGCTTCTGCTTGTTGAAGCATCTTTAGGGTTACGTTCATAACATGAAATTTATGGATTAATAATAAAGAATTATAAACTCAAATCGTTAGGCTTGAGTTTGCTGACAAGACGATAACCAATTACGGCTGCTTTAAGCATTAATAACTCGTCATCGGATAATTTTTTGCGAGATTGTTTTTGCATTAAATACTCTATTTCGAATGCGCTTATGACTTGTACCTCTACTAATTGCATCTTGCATGTTGTCAAATTGCGCTCGGCTATATTTTGCCGATCATTGTAGTTGTATCCATAGCATGTGCGACAAACAAAACGGATTGGGCAGGACTTGCATTTTTCAGAGAAAAGAAGGTCTGGGTTCGTAAAATCTAATGTAGAAATCTCTTCGTATTGATCTTTTCCGTGAACTATTGGTAGAAAAAGATGGCAGGGATAGTATTTCCCATCAATGTCATATGTTGCAATTGATGTACCCACACCACAATTTTTAACGGGCGTTTTTGTTGTATCAAGTACCTCTTTGTATAAAAAATTGAATGGATGTTGAGGTTCAACTGCTGGGTGGTTCAAGTAGTACTTTCCTATTTCTTCTAATTGAGCCTTGTATATTGCCTCATCACCATCTAACCATGTAATGCCCTCTGCAAGAGAACTTGCAATACGGTATCCATTTTCGGTAAGCGATATGACCCCTTGTGCATAAGTATGTAGCGTTTCGCGCGAAAGTGTCATTTTAAAGTAGGACTTTTCCCATGTGTCTCGAACAAATGCAATTGGAAGAGCGTTAATATCGCACCCCCGATTTTGGGTTTGCATAACTTCGTCTCCATCTACTGAGAGTATGATGCGAAAGTCCTGTTTGTGCAAGGTTAACCATCGGCGAATCGGCTCATTTAGTAAAGTCCCATTAGTTGTAATCTGAAAAACAATAGGAAAAGATAGTGCTTGGGCTTTTACCCACATATATACCTCTTGAATCAGTTTAAAGTTTAGTAATGGTTCACCGCCGAAAAACTCAATTGCAAATCGATCTCCGTGTTGTTTTGTTTGTTCAAATAGATCGATCTCCTTTTTTAGTATTTCAATTGCAGTTTGTACATCCATGCGTTTAGCAGGGCGATTCGACTTGTATTTTTCGAAACAATATACACAATGCAGGTTGCAATTGTGTGTAACCATCAATGTGCATATTCGTTTGGTATGTATCGTATCCATCTGGCAATTAATTACAATTTAACTTTGAAACGCTCGGCATTGCATATTTTTCAATGTCTTCTTTCTCGAACTTGAACCTTTTTTCGTTGTATTGCGCTAATGTCATAATCAGAATTTCTGCTTTTCGGATTAAGGGATCAAGGCTCAAACCTGTCTTGAATAACTCGTAAGCATTTTTTACTTCGAAACGAACCTGACCATTCTTTTCGTAGATATTGATTTTCAGGGTGTAATCCTCTGTCGATATTTTGATCTTGCTGTTGATTTGTGTCGGATCCTGTATTTTAGCCAGTGCGCCCGATAGTTGCATACGTTGATCGCCCTGCTCAACATCGTTCATAACCATTTGAACTAAGGGAGCAAGCCGGGGATGATTGCGGATTTGGTTGAGAATATCGTCATATAGTGTATTATACCATGTCTCGTATTTTACGGGATTGCTATTAAGTAGCGGAATAATATTGGTGTCAAATTTTTCAAGTTTCTTAGCGCGATCCGTATAAGCGAGATAACCCGTAAAGCTTGTTTTAAATTCACCGTGCTGGTTCGGAATAAACATTCCAACGATTTTGTCATAATAGCTGGTCAATTCTGCGCCGTTGGGCCCTTGCATGATTTGTCGAAATAGAGCGGTGTCGGAGGTGTCGTCATCGTTCGATGAGACTGACTCTTGTGACGGATGTTCAATCCGATCTGCATTTTTGTTTTTTTTAGCCATTTGCTTTCGCAATTGTATTATTGCGAAAATGCAGATGGCAATAAATAGGATGTTTGCAAACATGGTAGGTGTTAGTTTGAATAGAGTGGTTCTTATTTAAGAGTTGTTAGTTTCCCCAATTGATAGAGAAATCATGGATTGTGTCGCCATTTACGGCGTAAATGCAGCGTTGGAGCTGATTTTGGGAATCGAATCTTAATTCGATCATCCAGATTGTCTCTTTTGAACTTTTCGAGTTTACAGTCGGCCCGTCTTGGTCGTCATACAATTTCCGATATTGTTGCAATCGAATGCTTAGTTCTCGGTATGCTCTGCTATATGTGAATGATAGGAAGTTTTGAATAACCTCGGCTGATCGTTCACGATATAAAGCTCCGCCCGATATTCGTGTTGCTCCATAAAATGTGCGGATGTCCAAACTCCAATCATTTTCATTTGTATAATCGGAGAAACGGATATCATCCTTGAAAATATGATGATTTAAGGCTGTGTGCAATTCATCGATATCGTATCGAAGCATTTTTGTAATAGATTGTTTGATATTAGAGTCAAGGTCGCAACTGTCGATGTTTGAGATTGCTCTATTTCCTGCAAAATATTCGATAATAGATAGTGCGTTTTGTAGATGTTCCATAAGTGATTTCCTCTAATATAATAGGACATAAATGCTTAATAGTGTTTTCTTTTATAATATAATACGACTCATTTTACCAGAAATGTCCGTTTCGACAACTGTATTTATAGGGCTTTCCGGGCAAATTAATCTTTGCAATCGCTTCCCCGCCACAGTGTGGACAGGTTTTATCGTCATCCCCGCCAAAGAAGAAGATGCCTACGACTATGCAACTGCCGATTAAATAGAAAAAGAATCCGAACCAACTCTCTTTGGCGATACCGCCGAAAATGGAGAGCCCGATTGCGGCTATAAGTGCAATATATCTCACGACAGGGAAGAAGGCTGTTAAGATACGGCATACGATGAAAATCAAGACAAGTAGTCCGATTATTTCCCAGAAGTCCATGGCCTATGCTTTCTTAAATAGCCCGGCCAAGCCTTTGAAGATTGCTCCGAAAAGAAGCATAACAAGGGATAAAAGACCGCTTAGAATCCACCCGAAGAATTTAAAAACTGTTCCCAACAAAAAATCTGCGAAATCGCCATTTTGTGCCATAATTGATGATCGTATGATCCTCCCCGCACCTCAGAAGGGTGTATAAAAAGAAAGCGTGGTGCTGATAACTTGTTTCGGGAAAGCAGGTTCGGCAAAACCCATAGTACCAAAATAAGCAACAACCCACGCCATATACATAACGTAATATGACGATAAGAGAATATTACAAGCTCGTACTATTTTGAATTTTGCCGATTCGCTTTCCGAGCAGTTAACACTTTCCGTGTTAAATATGTTCTACAAAAATAAACAACATATTTGAAAAATGCAAAAATATCCTCCTTTTTTTGGATTGTTGCCTATACAAAATTGCAATAAAAAAAGTTAAAAAACAAGATTGATTTTTAATTTCTTTATTTTTAATATGTGAAAAATGTTCTTGGCTATTCGATATTGTGTATGGTGTGGATGATCCGTCGCCCGACAGGACACGCTGCGCAGCGGCGCGTGGCGCAGTATTCGGTGGCGAGTTGGAGCAGTGCCTGCGTTTCGAAGGCGTTAGCCGGTTGAACGGCTTCGTTTTGCCACGAGCGGATGTATCGGTTCTCTTCGGCCGGTAGCGACTCTAATAGTGTGAGCGCGCTATCGCGCAGGGTATCGTTACTGGTATAGCTCCCGTAGGCAAATTGCAACAGGGCAACCAGATTGATTCCTATGATATTGGCTTTGAATGCGCCGAGCCGTTTCGGAAGATCGCCCCTCTCCGTGCCCGGCACATAGTGCTGACGCCAATAGTCGGAGGCCTCGATGCAGAACAGATGATAGATGTCACCCTCCGTGCGGCATGACATGGCGTGATCCATGACGAATTCATCGCGGGTGAAGAACTCAGCGGCTTGTGCCAATCGCAAGACGGGGTGGTTGACGGGGCGTATTTCGGCAAGATTCCATTGCTCGGCATTCATTGCCGAGAGCGCGTATTTTGCCGAGAGATAGGAGTAGGCTCGTTTCAGGTCGAGCGTGTACGCATCATCGCGATAGAGTTCGAGTAGTCCCGAAGTGCCCAGTAACATCGCTTCGACGGCATGTGTTGCTTTGCGCTCGCGCAGTAGGTATTTGTAGGGGACGCGCCGTGCCAGTTCGAGATAGGCCTCTTGGTTGATGCGGTCGCCCAATGTCCTGAAATAGAGTAGGTAAAAAGTCTGGTTCCAGTTGTCGGTTGCCTCTGTGCGCAGTGTGTCGAGTGTGCGCATTTTGCGAAGCAGACGGTCGAAGACCAATGCCGTATAGATTTCGGTGCGTTGCAATGGACTCAATGCGGCTATGTAGCTACCGCAGGCATAGTTCTCTGCGCCGGCGGTTAATCGATTCAAAGCCCTTTGTACGCGCTCCGACATCATAACATATTGAGTTCCAACAAAGCCTCTTCCGACATCATGCTCCTGTCCCACGCGGGTTCGAAGACCAAAATGACGTTGACCGATTGGACACCTTTGACCTTGGCAACCTGTTGGTTGACATCTTCGACAAGCATGTCGGCCATCGGGCAGTTGGGGGCCGTGAGCGTCATGCGGATGGTCGCTACGCCATCGGGCGTATAGTCGATTTCGTAGATCAATCCCAGATCGTAGATGTTGACCGGAATTTCGGGGTCGTATACGTTTTTCAGCGTCGCAACAATGTCCTTTTCGACCTGTAAAACCTCTTCGGGAGTCATAATTAACTTCTTAATAATCAATAATCAATAAACAATAATTTCTGAGCCCTCATTATTCTCGCTCCGTTTTCGGTGACTCTTTCGCTTCAAAGGCCAATGCATAGAGTTGCATCTGTTTCATCATAGCAACCAGTCCGTTGGCACGTGTCGGCGAAAGGTTGGCACTCAAACCGATGGTGTCAACGAAATAGAGCTCCGTCGAGAGGATCTCCTGTGGTGTGCGACCGTTGAGTACACGGATTAGTAAGGCGATGATCCCCTTGGTGATGATCGCATCGCTGTCGGCCGAGTAGTAGACCCGTCCTTGTTCGTAACGGGCATCGACCCAGACACGCGATTGACAGCCTTGAATCAGATACTGCTCGGTGCGGTGTTCGGGTGCGATTGCCGGCAGGGTCTCTGCCAGACTAATCAAGTATTCGTATTTGTCGAGCCACTCATCGAACATCGAGAACTCCTCGATGATCTGCTCTTGAATTTTATCCATATATATATGTTTAATCGACGATCTCTTCCAAAACCGTGCCCTCCGAAGCTGCCGGCTCGGAGATTCCGGCCAACCGAGCCAATGTCGGAGCTACGGCTGTCATATCGACACTTCGGTTGACACGCAGCAGACCGAATCCGTTGCCGTAGAAGATCAACGGAACTTCGGTATCGTAGCCGTACATCGAACCCGACGCCGAACGACAGCGGTCGCGTTCTTCGATCCATCCGGGCATCAAATTGAGAATCACATCTCCCGAACAACGCGGATAGAAACTGTTCTGCATCCGTCGCGCATAACCGCTGCCGAAGTAGCTGGTACGCATGGCTGTGGCGGCTAAGGCGTGCGAAACACCGCGAAACTGCATGGCAAAGATGGCTACTTCGTTCTGGATTTCGGCCAGATTCAGGCCGCGTTCATAGATTAAATTATGATTGAGCCAGAGCGATTTGTCCGCATATTTGACAACCCAGTCCCCCATGCCGTAGCGCACGTTTAAAAAACCATTGACGATCACCTCAAACTGCCGCACATTGAATCGGTCGATCTCTTCGTTAGCAGCATCATACGATGCGCTGGTTCCGTGGTCGGAGGTCAGCACGATCAACGCGTTTCCATCCTTTACTTGGGCAAAGACGAAGGTCAGAAAGTCGGTCAAATCGCGGTCGAGCCTATAATACATATCCTCCACCTCGGTCGATTCGGGCCCGTAGGCTTCGCTGATGCGGCGAGCCGGATCGAGGTATAGTGAGAGCAGGTCGGTAGTTGCATCATCGCCCATTTTATATTGGGCGATCGCCTGTTTGGCCATGCCTAACAGCGCGGTGTTGCCCGCCGGAGTGTAGAGCAGACGCTCGAAATCGCTCTGCGGTTTGAGGTAACCCATGCCGGTCTGATCCTTATCGCGCTTGTTGTTGCCGCTGAGTGTGATGTCGAAGTGCCGTTGGTTGAGGTAACGGGTGCGCTCGTAGAGGGTGCGCCATTCGGGTGCGATGTACGATAGGTTGTAACGCTCTTTGTTGCTGCGAGCGATCCATTCGGGCATCTCTTTGGCGTAATAGAGCGAGGTCGTCCAATCGCAGCGCGCCGAGTCGAGCCAGAAAGCCTCGCCGCTGCGACCGGCCAGCATAACAGCCGAAGTGGCTTCAGCCGCGATCGTTACAGCGCGGCTTCCGGCGCAATGTTGCAGCAGGGTTTCCGTGAGGGTCGGGGCTATCAGGTGGTAAGCACCCGTGCCGCGCCGCCCCTCCGTCAGTCGAACTTCGCGATTGGAGGTGTAGTCGATCCACGATGAACCGATGACACCGTGGGTCGAGGGCATTGCACCGGTAGAGAGCGTAGCCAATGATACGGGGGTGGTTGTCTGTTGGTAGTCGTAGCGACAATCGGTGTAACGGATGCCGCCTTCGGTCATACGGCGAAATCCGCCTTCGCCAAAGTTGGCTGCATAGCGATCGAGATCTTCGGCGCGCATCGAACCGACAACTATTTCAACGATTAGTCGGGGCTGTGCCGCAAATCCTTGCAGAGCGGTTAGGGCTGCTATGGCGAGTAATAATTTTTGTTTGTACATTTTATCTGATAAATTGATCGCAAATTTACGAATTTATTTCGATACATCTGCGGAAATATGCAGCTTCGGCGCGAAAATCGAGGTCGGGAAGGGCCGCGATGCGTTGCAACATCCGGCGGCAGAGTGCGCGGTGCGGTTCGCTAAGCGGATTACGTGATCGATGTGTTGCAGCGGCAACGATCGCTTCGACCTCAGGCAATCGTTGTCGCGCGTTTTCTGAGAGAACCCACTCTGTGAACTTTTCCCATACATAGGCGACAGCCTGCGGGGCCGGATGAACCAGATCGTCGGCGTAGAAACGGTAGTCGCGCAGATCATCGGTCAAGATCTCGAACGCCGGAAAGTATTCGATCTGCGGATAAGCGGCTGTCAACTCTTCGGCGGCTAATCGTAAGGTAGCTTTGCTGACGGCATTGCCTGAGAGGGTGTCGCCCAGATGTCGCACGGGGCTGATGGTCAACAGCAACTGTTTTCCGGCCAAAGCACCTTCGGTCAATGCCGCGTAACGCGCTACGATCTCGCCGACCGAAAGTCGTCTTCGCCGGAATGCCGAGGCCGGCAGGCGATGGCAGTTGGCAACGACTTGTCCCTGATGCTCGTAGACCCATGCCGTACCGAAGGTCAGCAGGATCCGATCGGATTCTTGCAACGCTACTGCTCCGTTTTGGCGAGCTTCGTTCATCGTCCGACAGGCACAATCGGCATCGGGTGACGAGAAATCACCGTGAAATCCAAAATGAAACCAAAGCTCCCCGTCTGTGGCCAACTCTTCGCGCAAAATGGAGTGCGGTTCGGCGTAACTCTCGATCGCTTCGGCAATTGAAAAGGGGTTAAAGAGAATTCCCGATGGGTTGAGCGTGGTGTGGAACTTGCGTTGTGCAAGTGCTCCGGCCATGTGCGCTGCGAAACAAGAGCCGAGTGCTAAGATTCGGTTTTCGTAACCGATCTTTTGCCCGATCGGCGCAATATCAATTTCGGTGCGAAATTTCATGCTGCAAAGTTAGAAAATTCTTATCTTTGTCGTATGATCCTACGTGCGAATTGTAAAATAAATCTGGGACTCGATCTCCTGCGCCGACGCGAAGATGGTTATCACGAATTGGCTACCGTGATGTTTCCCGTGCGGGGGCTTTACGATGAGGTAGAGGTGGAACCTATTGCCGGTGATGAGGTGTTATTCTGTGCCGAAGGGTTGACGGTGGATTGTCCCCCATCGGAAAATATCTGTTTGAAGGCCTGTCGGCTGATGCGGGAGCGTTATCCGCAGGTGGGTGGTATGAAAATCCGGCTCGATAAACGGGTTCCATTTGGAGCCGGTTTAGGAGGTGGATCCTCCGATGCTACGGCTGTTCTCCTGGCAATCAATACGATTTTTGAGTTGCATCTCTCGGAAGAAGCGTTAATTGCGCTTGCTGCCGAATTGGGAAGCGATACCGCTTTTTTTGTGCGCAATACACCCCAACTTTGCCAAGGACGCGGTGAGATCATGACCCCTTTTACCCTCGATTTAAGTGGTTTGGCTATGGTGATTGTGAAACCAGAAGTGTCTGTTTCGACCCGAGAAGCCTATGCCGGTGTGCGGCCGCATCAGCCGCCAATTCCCCTTGAAGAGCGGCTGCGCCGTCCGTTGAACGAGTGGCAGGAGATCATCACCAACGATTTCGAACCGCATATTTTTGCGGCATACCCCTCGATCGGTGCGGCAAAGGAGCATTTATTGAATGCCGGAGCTTGCTATGCGGCTATGTCGGGCAGTGGCTCGGCTCTCTTCGGCCTTTTTGACGGCACGAAAAAAGGCGAAGAGCTGCGTGCTCTATCGCCTTATTGTTATTGGTTGTAGTTCGTTGGTCTACTTGTTATCGGCAACTTACGGGCATCTTGGCGATGCGCGTATCGTGGCGACCTCCTTCGTAGGTAGCTGCAAAATAGGCATCAAGCATCGCCACCGCTTCGTCATTCTCGATAAACCGAGCCGGAAAGACAATGATGTTGGCGTTGTTGTGGCGGCGGATCAAGGAGGCTACCTCCGTATTCCAGCACAGTCCGGCGCGGATGCCCTGATGTTTGTTGAGGGTCATGGTCATCCCCTCGCCCGAACCGCAGAGTGCTACGCCCTGCTCCAATTCGCCGCTTTCGATCGCCTCGGCTAATGGATGCGCGTAATCCGCATAATCAACACTTTCGGGTGAGTTTGTACCGAAATCAAGCACCTCGAACCCCTTTGCGCCGAGGTAACCCACCAAAAATTCTTTCATTTCATAGCCTGCATGGTCGCAGGCGATACCTATCTTTTTCATCGGTTGAATGGTTTTATTTGTGCAAAGATAACTAAAAAACACCAAGTTGGGGTGTAGCCACAGTTTTTTGCTATTTTTGTGCCATGAAATTGATTTTGGCCTCTTTGGGAACCATCGCTTTGGTGTTGGGTGTTATCGGTATTTTTGTGCCGTTATTACCAACGACACCCTTCCTCTTATTGGCGGCTGCTTTGTGGGTGCGCTCCTCACCGCGACTCTATGCGTGGTTGCTCTCGCACCGCGTATTCGGTCAATATATTCGCGACTATCGCGAACATCGTGCCGTACCTTTGTCTGTGAAGATCATATCGCTGACATTGATGTGGACAACGATGCTCTACTGTATTTTTTGGCCGTTGGCCGATTATCTCTGGGCACAAATCGCCTTGGGAACGATCTGTGTCGGGGTGACGTGGCATATTGGAAAATTAAAAAATAAGAATTAGGGTTGCGCGGTTGTAATCTGTAACCGGAATTAATCTTAGAAACTGTTTTTTATTCCCTTTTACCATCATACAAAAAGATCGGCTGAAGCCGATCTTTTTTCGTGTATTATAAATAACGTTCTGCAACGCTGATCAGAAATCCGATCAGTAGGGCGTTGAGTAGAATCACCGGAATTGCCTTACGCTCCTTGCCTGTTAAGATCAGCACGATCGGCAACGCCATCATCAGGGTGATTCCCATGCCGTCCGCCCACCACGGTAGGTAGGGTAGGTTGCTGTAAAAAACGATCACAGCGGCAAAAAAGTAGGTGCAGAAAGCCGACATGCAGGCTCTGAACGAGAGCTGTTGCGCGATCATCGGAATGACATCCAATGCTCCGGCCACTCCGCCTACGACCAGCGAAAACGTGAAGTGATCCATCTCAAAAATACGCTATTTCGACGCGCGCTTGCGGTCTACCTCGTGCAGCAGCACTTTGCGCAGACGCATCGAGTGCGGCGTCACCTCAACGTATTCGTCTCCTTGGATATACTCCAATGCCTCTTCGAGTGAGAAGACTTTCGGCGGTACGATGGCTGCCTTGTCGTCTGATCCCGATGCGCGCATGTTGGTCAACTGTTTAGCCTTGGTGACGTTCACCGTGATATCGTTTTGACGCGAATGTTCGCCGATCACTTGACCCTCGTACACCTGCTCCATCGGACTGATGAAGAAACGTCCGCGATCTTGTAATTTGTCGATCGAGTAGGCGAATGCCGTGCCGGTTTCGCCAGAAATGATCGAGCCGTTGGTGCGCATCTCAATCTCACCGACCCAAGGTTCGAAATCCTTCAAACGGTGGGTCATGATGGCTTCGCCGGCCGTGGCGGTCAGCATGTTGGAGCGCAGACCGATGATACCGCGTGACGGAATGTCGAATTCCAAACGCACCCGTTCGCCGTTCGATACCATATTGGTCATGACTCCCTTGCGGCGAGTGGTCAATTCGATCACGGTTCCCGAACACTCTTCGGGGCAGTCAACCGTCATCTCCTCAATCGGCTCGCACTTCTTGCCGTTGATCTCCTTGACGATTACGCGAGGTTGTCCGACCTGCAACTCATACCCTTCGCGGCGCATGGTTTCGATCAGTACCGAAAGGTGCAAGACACCGCGGCCGAAGACATTGAAACTATCGGCCGATGGCCCTGCGGTAACTCGTAGGGCAAGGTTTTTCTCCAATTCGCGATCCAGACGCTCTTTGATGTGGCGCGAGGTGACGAATTTGCCGTCTTTGCCGAAGAAGGGAGAGTTATTGATGGTGAAGAGCATCGACATGGTCGGCTCGTCGATGGCGATCGGAGGAAGTGCTTCGGGATTGTCATAGTCGCAGATTGTATCGCCAATCTCGAATCCGTCAATGCCCGAAAGGGCACAGATCTCGCCGCACGGAACTTCATCAACCTTCTTCTTGCCGAGTCCCTCGAAGACCATCAACTCTTTGATTTTGCACTTTTGGAGCGTTACGCCGTCGCGTTTGGCCAGCGTGACGTTCTGACCCGATTTGAGTGATCCGCGTGTCACCTTGCCTACCGCGATACGACCCGTGTAGGCTGAATATTCAAGTGAGGTGATCAGCAATTGGGGAGTACCTTCGACAATCGCAGGTTCGGGGATCTCGTCGATAATGGCATCGAGCAGCGGAACAATTGAATCGGTGCGCTCGTTCCATTTGTGGGACATCCAGCCCTGTTTGGCCGATCCGTAGATGGTTTTGTAGTCGAGTTGCTCCTCGGTGGCGTTGAGCGAAAACATCAGGTCGAAGACCTGCTCGTTGACCACCTCCGGACGGCAGTTGGGTTTATCGACTTTGTTGACTACAACGATCGGTTTTTTGCCGAGCGAAAGGGCCTTTTGCAGGACGAAACGGGTCTGCGGCATGGTCCCCTCGAAGGCATCGACCAAGAGTAGCACACCATCGCACATGTTGAGTACACGCTCAACCTCTCCACCGAAGTCGGCGTGACCCGGGGTGTCAATGATGTTGATTTTATAATCTTTATAGATTACCGAAACGTTTTTCGAAAGAATTGTGATGCCCCGTTCACGTTCCAGATCGTTGTTGTCGAGAATCAGATCTCCGGTTTGTTGATTCTCGCGCAGGATGTGTCCTGCCAGAATCATTTTGTCAACGAGCGTGGTTTTGCCGTGGTCTACGTGGGCAATAATAGCAATATTGCGCAGTTTTTGCATAGGATTGTATTTTGTGGTGCAAAGGTAACAAATTCTCAGGAAAATATACTATTTTTGCTCGATTATTAAAAAAGTTAAAGAACATGAAGCCCGCATTCAACGTCAAAGCGCAAAGTGAAATATACATCGGAACCTTGGCCGAGATCCTTCCGGGGGTGTTGCCCGAAGGGCGAGTCGTGGTCATTTCTGATGCCACGATCGACCGTTTGTACCATTCGTTGTTGACTCCTTACGATGCGATATTGATCGGTACTGGTGAGAGTATCAAGACGTTGCAGAGTGTTGAATCGATCTATCGCCAGTTGATCCAGTTGGGGGCCGATCGCTCGACCTTTATTTTGGCCATTGGGGGCGGGATTGTGACCGACATCGCCGGATTTGCCGCTTCGACCTATATGCGTGGATTGGATTTCGGATTTGTTTCGACAACACTTTTGGGGCAGGTCGATGCTTCGGTTGGCGGAAAAAACGGAGTCAATGTTGAGGGTTACAAAAATATGGCTGGAACTTTCACGCAACCCCGATTTGTGATCTGTGACCCCACGTTGCTGCGCACGTTGCCACTGCGCGAATTCCGAGCCGGTATGGCAGAGATTGTCAAGGCGGCGATTATTGCCGATGCCGATCTGTTTTCGCGGCTTGAAAATGTGACGATTGAGGCGTTGCGAGGTGATAGCGATCTGCTGGCCGATGCGGTGGCAGCGGCAATTCGTGTGAAAGCTGACATTGTTGAGCATGACGAACACGAGTTGGGAGAGCGGCGCAAACTCAATTTGGGACATACGTTAGCGCATGCGATTGAGAAGTGCTCGAACCGGATGAACCACGGAGAGGCGGTGGCGGTGGGCACGGCTCTGATTGCTGATGCCGCGGTACGCTTGGGAGCGCTCTCTGAGGTCGATCGCGACCGAATTCAAGGAGTGTTGCGCACGTTGGGTTTCGATCTGACGCCGCCCGTCGAGATCAAACGGCTGTTGAAAGAGGTTGGTAAAGATAAGAAGACGGCCGATGGGCAGTTGCGTATTGTAGTGCCGGTCGGTATCGGCGATTGCAAGGTGATGCCTATATCGCAGAGCGACTTTGCAAATTTGTTCTAATAATTTTGGCGGTGAAAAAGCTCTCTTGCGAATGGTAAATAGAGGTAATTCACCGCTCCATCCACCGCGAATAATTTATGAATACAAAATAATCCGACGCACTCGATAAAGTGCGCCGGACTATCCGCCTGTGAAGTGGCTACTTCTCCGCAGGCAGGTCGAATTTTAACTTTACGGTTCCGTTCAACTGTGTTTTGACGGTCAGGTTGATCCCAGTTTTGCCATCGAGCAGCGTTTGAAGCGGTGTCATGTCGAATGACACATAGTAATCGCGGTTATATCCGCCCACATCGCCATTCGGGTTGTGGCGCAGCTCTACTTCCAAATACTCCTTATTCTCTTCGGTGGTTGACGGCTGGTGGATCAAGGTGAAGGCGTGTTTCGAGTTATCCATCACCGGATAACCTACATAGAGTGTCAGCCACTCTTTGGTGAGGTTGCAGGCGCGAGTGTCGAGAATACTCGTTGCGGCATCGCCGAGCGACTCCAACTCCTTCGGATCCGTGATAATCCGAGCTGCCGAAGAGTAGATGTTTTGAATGGCGTAGAGAGCAATGTTGTAGTTGTAATCGGGCAGTTTCTCCGAAAAGAGATTGAACCAGATGACGGCACGTTGCCGATCGGTTGCTTTGTAACCGTTGACCCGGCTTTTATCCGACGGATAGAGTTTTTCGCCGTTATCGCGCAGGAAATAGTAGTCGTTCTCTCCAAGTGTATGTACGGTGGTAATCAACGGTCGGTATACGGGATAATCCCCATCCGAATCGTTGCACGCAGAGAGTGCAAAGACGGTCAGCGCGCTTACAAGCAGGAATTTGAATTTTCTCATAGTTATTTGCAATTTTTATCGTACTTTCGTCTATTAAATGTCCTGTTAAGTCGAATACTGCGTGTGATTTTTTTTTTGTTGTCATGCAGTCATAAGCTTCGGATACCGTTTATAAAACAGAATTACAAATGCAGATTGATGAACAGATACTCGCCCAAAGATGTAGAGAGGGGGATGGTGCGGCTCAACACGAGTTGTACGACCGCTATGCGGGGCGTTTGTTGGCGGTCTGTCTGCGTTATACGGGGGATCGGGCTGCGGCCGAGGATTTGATGCACGATGCCTTTTTGAAAATTTTCGGAGCAATGGACCGTTTCTCCTATCGCGGAGCCGGTTCGTTGAGGGCTTGGATGGAGCGTGTGACGGTCAATCTGGCTCTCGAATGGTTGCGTAAGCGGGCGCGTCAGGGGCAGGTACTGCTTGACGAAGGCCGCGTGAAGGATGTGGCCGAAGAGCCCGATGTGGCTGAGGTCGGGAGCGTGCCGCAGGAGGTGCTGATGCGTTTTGTGGGTGAGTTGCCCGATGGCTATCGGGCGGTGTTTAACCTCTACTGCATTGAGGAATATTCGCACCGTGAGATTGCAGAGATGCTTGGTATCAATGAGAAAAGCTCCTCTTCGCAACTGTTTCGGGCGCGGACGATGCTTGCCAAGAAGGTGATGGAGTATTTGAAGAAAAATTAGCTATGGAACGAGATAAGGATTGGTTGAATCTGGTGAGTGATAAGCTCCGTAATGCCGAGATGGAACCTCCGCAGCAGGGATGGGAACGTCTTGAAAAGGCGTTAGCGCAACAGCCGGCGGTGGTTGCTACGCCGCGTTGGCGAATCTATGCAATGCGCACGGCGGCCGTAGCGGCGGTGTTGGCTCTCGGTCTGTTGTTGGGTGATTATCTTTGGCAGCGTGATCCGGCATTACAACAGGCCGCTGATTTCCAGTTGGCAGCTCTTCCTACGGCTCAGTCTTCCGATGCACCATCGGCGGCGGCGCAATCGGCTGCCCAGAAGAGTGAACCCGATGCCTCCTTGTTGGCGTTGGCAAAACCGTTGGGGCACGCTAACCGTAGATCGGGTTTGGCGGTGTCGGAGCCAAAGAGTGTTGTTGCGACTGAATCTGCCGTAGAATCGGTCTCGGATGTGGCTTTGCTATCAATCTCGGAGCAGCCAGAAAACCGAACCGAGGAGCCGCACGCTACGCCGAAAAAATCGCAAGCTGCTACCCGTTCTGCGCGCACGGCTTATCCCGAAGAGATCGAATCTGCATCCCCAAAAGTGCGGCGTAAAACAGGTATCGGTCTATTCGGCGCAGGAAGTGTGACATCCAGCAGCGAAACGAATCCCGTTTTTCGGAAACTGTCACTCGATATGGCGAACGATCAGACTCCGGTTGTGCCCAAGCAACCGCGGGATGATTATCGCGAAAGCTCATTTCGTCATCATCAGCCGTTGAGTTTCGGCATCTCTGTTCGCAAAGAGTTGCGTTACGGTCTTTCGGTGGAGAGTGGTGTCAACTATACGATGTTGCGCTCGGATGTACGCAAGCCCTTTGCTACGGACGACATGAGCCAGAAACTTCATTATATAGGCGTGCCGTTGCGGCTCAATTGGCAGTGTTATGAGCAGGGACGGTTCTCATTATATATAGGTGTGGGTGGAATGGCCGAAAAATGCCTCTCTGCCAAGCTGGGCACACAGTCTATTGATGAGAAAAGTTGGCAATGGTCACTCAATGGCGCGATTGGTGCACAATATCGGTTGGGCGGTTTAGTTGGTCTATACTTCGAACCCGAAGCTTCGTATTATCTTACTGAAACGACTCTACGCACGGCACGTACCGAAACGCCTCTCTCGCTCACTTTGCGTTTGGGGGTGCGGTTGTCATTCTGATTCACTCCGTGTTTTCAGCAGTTTGCTCCTTTTGCTGGGTAATTCACATACTTAATGGCTGAAAAATAACGTTATACAATTGTAAACGTATTGTACAACCATTTTTTGTTCCTATTTTTGCCGAGGAATATCGACTTTCCAAAGATGAAAAAAAGCACAGAATCGCGAGGAGCGTCTGTGCTGAAAAAAAGTAGTCCCGACGGGAATCGAACCCATATCGTAAGAACCGGAATCTTGTATTCTATCCATTGAACTACGGGACCGGAGGTGCAAAATTGCAAAAAAAAATAATAGTAACCAAAAAATGATGAAAGAAAAGCAGAATAATTGGCAAAGAATGGAATCGGTGATTCAATGGGCCAATATGACAACGAACTATTTTGCGCGCCATATCGGACTTTCACGCGGCGAAAACCTCTATCAAATCAAACGAGGTAATAACGGAATTTCCATTGATGTAGCCATCGTGTGGTCGATAAATTCCCACAAATCAATAAATTATGGCTTTTGACAGGCGAGGGAGCCATGTTTGCGGACAATGCCGAGAATGCCTCGACAATTCCATTTTACAAAGCCGATGCCGAGCATGCCGTCTATTCCGAGCTGCTGCTGACTTCGCCCGACTCTAATTTGTTGATCCCGCCGGTGGGTGGCTGTGATCTGGCCGTAACCTATATGGGTCGGGCTATGGGGACGGTAATCCCGACCGGAACGATCGTTTTGTTGAAGGCAATTGATCGGGATGCAATAATTCCTGGGGGGGAATATGTGGTAGTATGCCGAAAAATTGTAACTTTGCGAATAGTTCGTGCGGCGGATGTCAGCGGGAAATGGCGTCTGGTGGCGGGCGACCGCGATGCTTTCGATGATATTGTAGTGAATGTCAGCGATATAAAAGCGGTCTACAAGGTAAAAGCAAAGATTATAATTAACAATTAGCTTATGTTTTCGGGAATTGTGGAACGCACGGCGGAGGTAGTTGCCATCCGCACGGATCGCCAGAATAAAGATTTTACACTTCGTGCAGATTTTTGTGCGGAGTTGAAAATCGACCAGAGTATCGCCCACAATGGGGTTTGTCTGACGGTGGTGAAGATCGTTGACGATACCTATACGGTTACGGCGATGAAAGAGACCCTCGACAGGAGCAATTTGGGCCTGTTGCAGGTCGGTGATCTGGTCAATCTGGAACGTTCGATGAAACCCGATGCTCTGCTTGACGGCCATATTGTGCAGGGTCATGTTGATCAGACTGCTCGTTGCACGGCCAAAGAGGATGCCGCAGGGAGTTGGTATTTCACCTTCGAATATTCGCCTCAGGGCGGTGGCTTGTGTACGGTTGAGAAGGGATCGGTGACGGTCAACGGTGTTAGCCTGACGGTTTGCGACTCGAAGGAGGGGAGTTTTAGGGTGGCGATCATTCCCTACACGTTCGAGCATACGAACTTCTGCCGAATCGAGGTCGGTTCGGTTGTCAATCTCGAATTTGACATTGTCGGCAAGTATATTGCACGATTGATGCAAAATTATACGAAATAAATTGGATCTGTTTATGCGCATTAAAACCAAAGAAGGGGCATCGTTGTGGATTGCTCTGCTCGCCACGGCGATCGTTGCCGTTGGTATGAGCCTGCTGCCTATCGTATGGTGGCTGACGCTTACGGTTTCCGCCGGCGTGTTTGTCATAATGGCCTTTGTCGCGTTGTCGATCATTCGTAAGTATGTGGCATACAAACTTAAACCGATCTATTCGATCGTTCTTTCACGCGATGTCCATACCCATGAAATCTCCTCCGAACTCAAAGACAAACATGTCGAGAATATCGGTGAGGAGTTGACTGCATGGGCCGATACCAACGATAAGGAGATCGCTCGTTTGAAGGAGACGGAGCAGTTTCGCAAACAGTATTTGGGAAATGTGGCGCACGAACTTAAAACCCCGATTTTTAATATCCAAGGCTATATATCAACCCTGCTCGATGGTGGTTTGGAGGATGATCTCATCAACCGAAAATATCTCGAACGCGCCGAAAAAAGCATTGATCGGCTGATTAATATAGTCAACGATCTCGACACGATCTCGAAACTCGAAAGCAATATGAATCGGCTCGAAATGGAGCGGTTCGATATCGTGGCTTTGGCCAAGGAGATTGCCGAGCAGGCGGAAATGGAGGCCGATAAAAAGAAGATCCGCATTGGAGTCAAAGGAGCTGAGAACCTACCATCCCAATTTTGGGTACTGGCCGATAAACATTATATTGGTCAAGTACTTGTGAATCTGATCATAAACTCGATACGCTACGGAAAAGAGGACGGACAGACGCGAATTCACTTCCGCGATATGCTCGATAAGATTTTGGTTGAGGTCGAAGACAACGGGCAAGGAATTGCCAAAGAGGATTTGCCGCGGGTATTCGAGCGATTTTACCGTACAGACAAGGGTCGCTCGCGCGAACAAGGAGGTACGGGGCTGGGGTTGGCCATCGTCAAGCACATCATTGAGGCACATGGCGAACGAATCTCGGTGCGGAGCGAACCCGGAGTGGGTAGTACCTTCTCGTTTACGCTCAAAAAAGTGAATCTCAATGAGAATTAACTATGGGCAAGAAAAATGAAAAATTACTCGATGGCTTCGATTCTTTTTCGTGAATCGTACTGCGGCTAATTTTTCATTTTTTTCTCTTTTGAGGCTGTTTCAAAGGCGGTGTTGAGGTCAGTTTTTTATGGCTACTTAATTTAACGGAATAAATGATGCAACTATTAACCATTGTCTGGAATTTTGATCCGGTACTTCTCTCCATCGGTTCGTTCGATATTCGTTATTACGGCCTTATGTGGGCGGTGGCGATCCTGATCGGAGCCAAATTTTTCGATAATTTCTGTAAGCGCGAGGGGCTGCCCTCTTCGGTGTCGGAGTCCATTTTTATCTATGGTACGCTGGCCACTGTGCTTGGAGCGCGGTTAGGGCATTGCCTCTTCTATGATCCGATCGAGTACCTGAGTGCTCCATGGACGATCATCACTGGATTTCGCGATGGCGGTATGGCCAGCCACGGGGCGGCCATTGGCCTGTTGATCGGTCTTTGGCTCTTTTCGCGCAAAAATAAATTGCCCTATATCTGGTCACTCGACCGCATCATGATTCCGGTTGGTATCGGTGGAGCGATCGTGCGATTGGGCAACCTCTTCAACTCCGAAATTTTTGGCTGTGCAACCGATCTTCCGTGGGGATTCGAGTTTGTACGTTCGAATCTGTGGGTGCGAAATTTCGCTCCGGCGGCTGTTCATCCAACCCAGATTTACGAGGCTCTCTGTTATCTGATCACCTTTGCAATCCTCACGTGGCTCTACTATCGCCGCGATATGGCTCGTCGTCGGCCGGGCGTACTATTTGGCATTGGTTTGATTGGGACGTTCCTTACCCGTTTTTTCATTGAATATATCAAAACCGAGCAGGTGAGTTTTGAGGATGGATGGGTACTTGATATGGGACAGTGGCTCAGCATACCATTTATCGTGTTGGGAATCTGGATAATATGGCGAGCTATGCGCCAGCCGGAACAGCCTATTGGAGCGAGTATGCGTCACGAACCCTCAAAAACTAAAAAACATGTCCGATAATCCGATGATTGAGCAGGTCAACCGCATAATCGGTAATTTGTTGGCGGGTGGGGGTAGTGTCGCGTTGCCCGATGTCGGCACGTTGTATGCCGAACAACATGCTGCACGCAGGATTACGAAGCGGAAGATTCAGATGCCGTATCGTTCGGTATCGTTTACCTCGCAAATGCGTGGCGAAATTTTGCCCGATCTGATTGATCGTGCGATCCGTGATGCCGCGGCTTTGCGCGGTGAGGCTGCTCCGGAGTTCGATCCGCAGGCTATTTATGCCCGTTGGCTGGAACAGGTCTACGTGGCAAATGTATTGACCATAAGTGGTGTTGGAATTCTGAAATTCAAAAACTTTGTCCTCGATTCTGCCTTCGAAAAACGGATCAATCCGCAAGGACGTGCTCTGATGATGTTGCGCTCTGCTCGCCGTTTCGATTGGGTCATGTGGGTTGGCTCGGTGACGATTTTGGGTGTGTTGATCTATGGCGGTTACGAGTATCTCTCTACGCGCGATGTGGTTGATTCAGCATTTGAGGTTACCGAAGAGGTGGCTCCTCTTCCTGAATCGGTTGCGCCGGTCGCAGCTATTCCCGCTGATACGTTGCATGTGGCAGTAGATACTGTCAAAACAGAATCGGTTGCTGCTGCACCGCAACCTCAAACTGGCTCTGCGGTGGCTATTGATGAGCCTCGGCGCATGGAGTCGGGAATGCGTTATGTGGTGTTGGGGGTTTTCAGCTCCGTGAAAAATGCGCAACGAGCTGCCAAAAATGCGGCTGAAAAGAGTGAGCAGTTGCGGCAATGTGTGGTTTACTATTTTGGTGATAAGTATATTGTTTCGCCTTTCTCAAACATTGACGCCGAACGTTGCACCCAATTTATACTCGATAACTCCGAGGCTTACCCCGGAATGTGGACTTATACGGCTCGCTGATGCGTTTTGCAGAATGGATTATACGTGTGATCGACTGGTTTTACATCCGGCCGATTGCCTCTATGGTTTCACGACAGACTTTTCGTTATGGAGTGTGTGGCGCGATTACCTACCTGCTTCTCGATCCGTTGCTCTACTTCTTGATTTACAATTATGTAGTTGCGCACCGCGTGGTTAGTCTGGGGTTTGTAGCTCTCTCTCCCTATATTGCAGCCATGGTGCTGGTCTTTCCGATCACCTTTTTCAATGGCTTTTGGCTCAATCGAAATGTGGCATTTCGCCGTTCGACCGTGCCGACACACATGCAACTGCTGCGTTATACGCTGTCGATCGGAGGGTCTATCTTGTTGAATTATCTGGGATTGAAATTTTTTGTGGAGGTATGCTCCATTTGGCCTACCCCTTCGAAGGTGCTGACGACCTTTGTGACTGTCATATACAGTTTTCTGGCGGCCAAGTATTTTACTTTCCGCCATGCGGAACGGTGCTAATCCTTGTGTAGGCTCTTGTCGAGATACATCTTTAATTCGCGCGGAATGACCGGCTTGGTGATAAATCCGCTGCAACCTGCCTCTTCGGCAATACGACGATCGGTGTCGAATGCGTAGGCCGTTTGCATGATGATCGGCAGATTGGCATCGTGTCGCCGAATCTCTTTGAGAGCCTCGATTCCGTCCATGACGGGCATCTTAATATCCATAAGAACGGCATCGGGGTGTCGTTCAAATGCCAAATCTACGGCCTCTTTGCCATTTTTTGCCCAAATCAGATCGTACTCCTTGCGCAAGATGATTTCCAGCAATTTGTAATTGCTCTCCACATCTTCTGCTATGAGTATCAATTGTTTCTGCGTTGAGGTTGTGTTTTCAGTCATTCGAATTTCCGATTGATAATATCAATAACGTACAAAGATAAAGATTTTTTTATGATTTTGTCAGCAAAAACGTTCGTTATTAATCTATATATGGGCTAATTTTTCATTTTACCACTCAAAAACGTCCAAATCGCACGCTGGGTCGTACTCTTGCACGGCTTCGATTACCTGATCATATTTGTATCCAAGCGATATTCCGTAGCGAATTAGTTTGGTTTTGAGTTCGTATGCAGTAGTGGCCTTTATATTTTTTCTCTTTTTGGCCAGTAGTGCCGATAGCCGCTTTTGCAGCATTGCATCATCGGTTTGTGATAGTGCGCGATCAATGATATCGCGTGAAATGGCTTTGCGTTGGAGTGCAGCGCGGATTTTGTATTCGCCCCAGCCGCTCAACCGAGTTTTTTCGCGCACATAGGCTTCGGCGTATCGGCTGTTGTCGATGAACCGGTCTTGGATGAGTTTTGCGAGAATCCGCTCCGCCTCATCGGTCGCGACTCCCCAGCCATGTAGCAGTCGGAGGGCATCGCTCTCCGTCTTTTCGGTGCGTGCGGCAAGGCGCATAAGCGATGCCAAAGCTTGCTGAGGGGTTTTAGGGCGTTTTTCCGCTACTTTTTTCGGCAGCATATCATACGGGGTTTTCCTTGCAGGTCGTTGCGAAGCGTAATCTGCGTATAGTGTTGGGCCATGAGCATGTTGCATATGGCCTCGGCCGAATTGGAGTAGATTTCGAAATAGAGCCGACCACCCTCACGAAGTAACACCTGTCCGGCGCGCGCAATGGCACGGTAGAAACGAATCGGATCATCGTCGGGAACAAACAGGGCCAGAGCCGGCTCGTAATCCCGCACATTGATATGCATGGTGGCTCGATCGCTTTGGGGTATGTAGGGAGGATTGGAAACGATCACATCAAACGGAGTGTCAAATGCGGTTTCGAGGCTGTTTAGTGCATCGGCTTTCCCGAGCTCAACGGATGCCCCCAGTTTCCGGTTGTTGCGTGCGGCAACTGCAAGTGCCTTTTCGGAGATATCTATCGCTGAAATCTGAACATGGGGCAACTCTAAATCGAGCGAAATGGCGATGCAGCCGCTACCCGTTCCCACATCAAGCAGGCGGTGTGCTGCGTGTTCATCGCGGCGAATCCAATCGACCAACTCTTCGGTTTCGGGGCGAGGAATCAAAACATCGGCTGTTACCTCAAACCGGCGGCCGAAAAATTCGGTATATCCGAGAAACTGTTGTATCGGCACTCCGGCGGCCAAGTTGCGAATGACACATTCGATGGTTGTCTCGTCACACGGAGATGTCGCGCCCAGATCGGCTAATGTTGCCGAGATGCTTTTTTCCATGCATTCGGCGGCGATTTGGAGCGCAATGTTGTGCGCCTCGCGCGGATCGTATAGCGTATGGAGTGCCTGTTCGGCTTGTTGGATGATTTCGCGTCCGGTCATTATTTAGCGGATGAAATTGCAGAGTGTGATTGCTATTGCCGATTCGACGACAACGGCTCCACGCAGAGCTACGCAGACATCGTGGCGACCGCGAATAATTAGCGGTTCGATGGTGTCGGTTGCCAGATTGTAGGTCATTTGTTGGCGTGAAATACTCGGTGTGGGCTTGAATGCGGCGCGCGCGACCACCTCGTTGCCATTGGTCAGTCCTCCATTGATGCCACCCGAATGGTTGGTGACGGTACGTCCTTCGAAATCGAGGATCAGATCGTTATTTTCCGAACCACGCAAGCGAGCTGCGGCAAATCCATTTCCGAATTCTACCCCTTTGACGGCCGGTATCGAGAAGAGCAGGTGTGCGGCCATACTCTCTACCGAGTCGAAGAAAGGTTGCCCTAAGCCGATCGGAACTCCCTGCACGCGGCACTCGACAATGCCGCCAACCGAATCTTGCTCGGCAGCGGCCGTTTTAAGTACCTCTCCGAACTGTTCCGGATCGGTGCAGCCACCGATCTCGACCATTTGGGTTGAAAATGTAATGCCGTGTGGCAATATCTTTTTGGCGACAACACCTGCCGCAACCAGAGCAACGGTCAGCCGTGCCGAGAAGTGGCCACCTCCGCGAGGATCGTTGAATCCGTTGAATTTGTGCGAGGCGACCAGATCGGCGTGCGAGGGGCGATAGTGAATCGAGATATTCTCGTAATCCTGCGAATGGGTATCTTTGTTGGCAAAGATAATGGTCAGAGGTGCTCCCGTTGTCTTTCCGTTGTAGACACCGGAAACCAACTCCGGAATATCTGGCTCATGACGCGGTGTTGTCCCCGGAGCACCGCTGCGCCTGCGGGCAAGGTCGGTGACAAAATCGTCTACCGTAAGTGGAATTCCTGCCGGAATACCATCGAGTGTGATGCCGATTTGTGACCCATGTGACTCGCCCCAGATCGCGAGCCGAAAATTCTGACCAAATTGATTCATCGTACAACTTCTTTTATATTTGCGGAAAGATACAACTTTTTTTTGAATCTGTAAGTCCTATTTCATTACTTTTATCTCAAAAAAAGGCTCTAATTACTTAAAAAATATCTGGTTATAATAGTTATTGATTCTACCCTTTGTCTTTTCGGATTTTGGCGAGAGCTTCGAAAAAATCGGGATAACTCTTTGCAACGCACTCCGTGCCCATGATCTCTACGGGACGATCCGCACGCAGAGCAGCCACGGCCAGCGACATCGCCATGCGGTGATCGTTGTGACTCTCCACACGAGCCGCCCGAATTTTGCCACCGCGGATACGCATGATATTCTCTTCATCGAGGTCTACTTCGATTCCCAATTTACGGTATTCGCTGCGAATAGCTTCCGCTCGATTACTCTCTTTATAAATCAATCGAGATGTGCCGTAAAGCGTTGTAGTACCTTCAGCGGCTGCGGCCAAAGCGGCCAGTGCCGGAAACAGATCGGGGCATTGGGTCGCATCAAATTCGAACCCTTGTAGCGGGCGATGTGATGCGGTGACCGAATTGGCTTCGTTGATGACAGCGGCTCCGGCGCGTACCAATGCTTCGCAAATTGCGGTGTCGGCCTGTTTTGAGAGGGTTGATATGTTGCGAACGGTCACTGTTCCGGCTGTTGCTCCTGCTACGAGCAACATGGCCGCAGCACTCCAATCGCCTTCGATGCAAAGATCAGCCGGTTGGTAGATCTGGTTGCAAGGTATGTAAAATTCGCGATAGTCGCGTTGGTGGATCTCTACCCCGAAACGCGCGGCGGTGTCGATCGTCATATCGAGATAGGGGGTTGATACGGCTCCCGATACATGGAGCGTGGTGTCGTGTCGAGCGTGGGGGAGTGCCAAGAGCAATCCCGTGATGAATTGCGACGAAACTGAACCGTCTACCTCAGCCTCGCCACCCTCGATCGGGCCACAAACCTCGATCGGCAACAACCCATCGTTATGACGGATCTTGACGCCGAGCGATTCGAGCGGAGCGATCATCATCTGCATCGGTCGGCTCAAAATCGAGCCTCGACCCTCGATGCGGATCGGAGTGGCGCAAAGTGATGCGATCGGGGTGAACAGCCGAGTGGCCAGCCCCGATTCGCCGACGTGGAGCGTGTGGCCGTGCGGTTTGAGCTTTCCCGTGATGCGAAGCGTTCCATCCTCATCGGGAGATATTTTTGCGCCGAGCGTTTCGATGCATTGCAATGCCGAGCGTGTGTCGTCACAAAATTCGAGGTTACGCAGCACGGAACTCTCTTCGCAGAGCAATGCTGCTGCCAATGCGCGTTGTGCGTAACTTTTTGAGCAAGGTGGGGTGAGCGTGCCTTCAACACGCCCGGGAGGGAGGGATTTGTCCATGTTTTTTGGGGTATGATGGTGGGCTATTCGCCGTTCGTTTTACGATTTTTCATCTCTTGCGTGATCTGGTGGCTCTTTTTCAGTTCGAAGTGTTGTCCCAGATAGACCTTCCGTACCATTGGGTCAGCGGCCAACTCTTCGGCGGTACCTGTTTTCAGAATCTTACCTTCGTAGAGCAGATAGGTGCGGTCGGTAATGGCCAACGTCTCATCAACGTTGTGGTCGGTGATGATGACTCCGATATTTTTGTGTTTTAGCGTGGCAACAATCGATTGGATATCCTCCACGGCGATCGGGTCGACTCCGGCAAACGGTTCGTCCAAAAGGATGAATGCCGGATTGATCGCTACTGCGCGCGCGATCTCGGTGCGGCGGCGTTCTCCACCCGATAGTTGAATGCCGAGGCTCTTGCGCACTTTTTGCAGACGGAACTCCTCAATCAGGGCCTCGCAACGCTCGGTCTGATACTCTTTGGTGAAGTTGGTCATTTCGAGGACGGCGCGGATATTATCCTCGACCGACAATCGGCGGAAGACAGATGCCTCCTGCGCCAGATAGCCTACACCCAATTGTGCGCGGCGATAGACGGGAAGCCCAGTCAACTCGGTGATATTTCCCTCATCGTTTTCCAGAAAAATACGGCCTTCATTGGGCTTGATCAACCCCACGATCATGTAGAAGGTGGTGGTTTTACCGGCTCCGTTGGGGCCTAATAGTCCGACGATTTCACCCTGTTTTACATCGATCGAAACATGGTTGACAACCGTTCGGGTTTTATATTTTTTGACGAGTTCGCTGGTGTATAGGCGCATCTTCTCTCAGAATAAAATTTCTACAAAGTTATGCTTTTTTCCGAAAAGTTTTTTATCTTTACATTGAATTTTGTGATACATGAGCAAAAACGACCAAATGAGACATTACGAATCGGCTGAATTGCACGCAAAACTGAAAGATTATTTCGGTTTTGCGGCGTTCAAGGGAAATCAGGAGGCGGTCATCCGCAACGTACTGGAAGGTAAAGATACGTTTGTACTGATGCCTACGGGTGGCGGTAAATCGTTGTGCTACCAGTTGCCTGCCATGCTTATGGACGGGGTTGCGATCGTTATCTCGCCGTTGATCGCCCTGATGAAAAATCAGGTCGATGCCATGCGTACCTTCTCGGCAGAGTCGGGAATTGCCCATTTTCTCAACTCGTCGCTCAATAAATCGGCGGTGATGCAGGTGCGTCAGGATGTTCTCGATGGTAAGACAAAACTGCTTTACTTCGCACCTGAATCACTCACCAAAGAGGATAATGTCGCTTTTTTACGAAAAATCAAGGTGTCGTTTTACGCCATTGATGAGGCTCACTGTATCTCGGAGTGGGGCCACGATTTCCGGCCTGAGTACCGACGCATCAGACCTATTATAAATGAGATCGGTTCGGCTCCCCTGATTGCATTGACTGCGACGGCCACCCCCAAGGTGCAACTCGACATTCAGAAAAACCTTGGTATGAGCGATGCATCGGTCTTTAAATCTTCATTTAATCGGCCGAACCTCTATTATGAAATACGTCCCAAGCACAATGTTGATCACGATATTATCCGTTTTATCAAGCAAAATGAGGGAAAGAGCGGAATTATCTACTGTTTGAGTCGTAAGAAAGTCGAAGAGTTGACCGAGTTGCTGGTTGCCAATGGAATTCGTGCCTTGGCCTACCATGCCGGTATGGATGCTGTGACACGCGCTGCCAATCAAGACGATTTTCTGATGGAGCGCGTCGAGGTGATTGTTGCGACTATTGCCTTTGGAATGGGTATTGACAAACCCGATGTCCGTTATGTGATTCATTATGACATACCCAAGTCTCTCGAAGGCTACTATCAGGAGACAGGTCGTGCTGGACGTGATGGTGGCGAGGGATATTGTCTTACCTTTTATAGCTACAAAGATATTCAGAAACTCGAAAAGTTTATGCAAGGCAAGCCGATTGCCGAACAGGAGATCGGTAAATTGCTGCTTTTGGAGACGGTCTCCTATGCTGAGAGTTCGATGTGTCGTCGCAAAACACTGCTGCACTACTTCGGAGAGGAGTATCCCGAAGATAACTGCGGGAGTTGCGACAATTGTCGCAACCCCAAGCCGAAAGTAGATGCAAAAGTTGCCCTCAAAATGGCACTCGAAGCTTTGCGCGATATTGGCGATAAATTTAAGGGCGATTACTTGATTAATGTGCTAACGGGTAAAAACACGGCGTTGATCAAGAGTTACGGGCACAATAAGAGCAAATGGTTTGCGGCCGGAGAGGAGCACGATGCGAAATTCTGGGGTGCGGTGCTGCGTCAGGGGCTGATTCTTGGCTTGATCGATAAGAATATTGAAAATTACGGCCTGATTTCGATTAACAAACGTGGGCTGGATTATATTAAACTACCGTTTCCGGTAACGGTGACTCTCGACCATAATTATGATCAGGAGGAGAAAGACGATGAGTCGGTGACACCTATGGGTAAGGGAGGCGCAGCGGATGAAGAGCTCTTTTCGATGCTTAAAGATCTGCGCAAGAAGGTGGCCAAGCAACATAATCTGCCCCCGTTTGTCGTGTTTCAAGACCCCTCACTCGAAGATATGTCGATTCAATACCCGATCACTATTGACGAGATGCAGAACATCACGGGTGTGGGTGTGGGTAAAGCACGTAAATTCGGCGAGCCGTTCATCAAACTGATCAAGGCTTATGTGGAGGAGAAAGAGATTATCCGCCCGCAGGATATGATTGTGAAGTCGGTCGGCAATAAGTCGGGTAATAAGATCTACATCATTCAGTCGATTGACCGAAAGATGGATTTCGAGGATATTGCCCAAGCCAAGGATCTTGAATTCGATGAGTTGTTGACCGAGATTGAGGGAATTGTCAATTCGGGAACTAAACTCGACATCTCGTATTACCTCACCGAATTTATGGACGAAGATAAGATCGAGGATATTTACGCCTATTTCAAGGAGGATGCGCAGAGTGATTCGCTTGATGCGGCGATCGAGGAGCTCGGAGCAGATTATACGGAGGAGGAGATTCGTTTGGTGCGCATCAAATTTATGTGCGAACAGGGCAATTAGGCCGATTCATTTTTTGGAATCAATGCGAGGTTTGTGCCTCGCATTTTTTTTGCATGCTGGGTTCGGCTTCTGTTTGTTGCGGTGAATATTAGGTTGTTGAATGGTGGACTTTAATACACGTATCACCGAAGCGGTCGGTTCTCTGGAATAGCATGGGGGGGCTGCTTGATTGAGTGGCGGGAGTTTCATTTCGTGCTGTATGAAGGGCAAATGGATAAAAGATAGGCAGGAATACGATTTGTATCCCTGCCTAAACTTTGCAATCGGTCTTTGGTTACCCTTTTCCGATTACTTGATTGTCGATCGAGGTTACCCTCTGTGGCAATCCGCTATTTCACTGCTTTAACTATCGCCTCGAATGCTTTCGGCTCGTTCATTGCGAGGTCGGCCAGAACCTTACGGTTCAAGGCGATGCCCTTCGTGTTGAGTTTACCGATAAATTGCGAGTAGGTCATTCCCTGCGCGCGGACTGCGGCGTTGATACGCGTGATCCACAACGAACGGAATGTCCGCTTTTTGAGTTGACGGTGTGCATACGCAAAC
>CAYOKU010000016.1:0-37225 GCA_964404645.1 uncultured Alistipes sp. | reverse complement strand
TCTTTTTAGTTTGTTGTTTATTCGATGAGTAAAGTTTGCTGGACTTGTTCTCGTATACTTTCAAAGTTAAAACTATTTTGTCGAAAAATGCAAATTTTTGACAAAAAATCAAGCGAAAGATCCTTAAAGATTGCTTCTCGCGCTGTTACTCGCAAGAAACTGAGTTGTCAAGAAATTATGAATTGCTTCTAATCACCCTCCCCGTATCGTCCGCCGCAGGCAGTGCGGCCGGATGAAACTCCGAGTAGCCGCAGGCGATGACGCAAAGCGGTGCGCAGCCATCGGGGATCGGAAGTAGCGTGCGCAGGTAGTCGGCCGCCGATTCGCCTTCGGGAGCATCTTTTCGGCGCGGACGACCATCAATGTGCACCCAGCATGAGCCTAATCCCTCATTGACACAGGCTAATTGCAGCAAGGTGGCCGCAATAGCACCGTTTTCGCGCCACAGATCGCTTTTGGTGGTGTCGCCGACCACAACGATAGCCAGCGGAGCCCCCTTCAAAAAGGCCGATCCATAATCGCGAGCTTCGGCCATTCGCGTGAGGAGTTCGGGGTCGTTGACGACCACAAAACGAGAAGAGCGGGTGTTGCGCGCGGAGGGTGCGGCGAGTGCCGGAGCCAAAATTCGGTCGATGACCTCCTGTGCTATGGCGCGATCCGTGAATTTACGGATCGAGCGGCGTGTGGCGATGAGTTGTTTGAAGTCCATATCTTGTTCTGTTTTCTTCTGTTCCTTGCAAAAATAGTGAAAATAAGTTATCTTTGAAATTCTAAATACGAAAAGAGTATGGATTACAGATTCACGATAGCACTCATCTACGACTTCGACGGTACGTTGTCGCCCGGCAACATGCAGGAGTACGATTTCATTCCGGCCGTTGGCAAGAGCAACAAAGAGTTCTGGACGGAGGCCAATTCGCTGGCCGAGGAGCAGGATGCCGATATGGTGCTTACCTACATGGCGCGGATGATTCAGGAGGCGAAGTCCAAAGGGCTGTCGCTGCGCCGCGAGGCGTTTCAGGAGTCCGGTCGCAATGTTACCTTCTTTCGCGGGGTGAAGGAGTGGTTCGCGCGGATCAATGCCTATGGTGATGCGCACGGTATTCGTATCCTCCACTACATCAACTCTTCGGGTATGAAAGAGATCATCGAAGGCACGGAGATCGCCTCGGAATTCCGCAAGATCTACGCCTGCTCGTTTCTCTACGATGTCGATGGGATCGCCTACTGGCCTGCTGTGGCGGTCAACTACACCAATAAAACACAGTTTATCTTCAAGATTAACAAAGGGGTTGAATCGGTTTTCGACAGTACCCTTGTGAACCGCTATATCCCCGAAGGAGAGCGTCCTGTGCCGTTTAAACACATGATTTACGTGGGTGACGGTACGACCGACATCCCCTGCATGCGCCTTGTGAAGAACTTCGGCGGCCATTCGATCGCGGTCTACAACCCCGATCAGAAGGGTGCCCGCCGCGAAATGCAATCGTTGATCCACGACAACCGTGTCAGCCATGTCTGTCCGGCCGACTACTCCGAGGGTCGCGAAATGGATATCTTGGTCAAGACGATCATCGAAAAGATCGACCTCGACGATAAATTGGAAAAGTTGGAGGTCGTCAAATAACCGCCGTATAACCATCTTACCATGAAGATAGTACTTACCGTAATTCTGTTGCTCTGCACCGCCGGTGCCTTTGCGCAGCAGGAGTGGACGACCCTCCGGTATGAGTGTCCACGATTTCTCCCCGAACGCGAGTTTCGATTCTCGGTCGGGGCTTATCCGCTCTTTATCGGAGATATGAATGAGTGGGACGAATTACCCTACTATGGGCGGTACAATACGCTGGAACAGGCAAAACAGTACCGCGGTTCGACCTATACGGCCGGTGCGTTTACGCTCAGTTATGCCTGCTGTTTCCTCAAATGGCTCGATTTCGGGATCTCGGCATCGTACAACAACCAGTATTACCGGACGTACAGCAACCTCGATAATCGTTTGGTCGACCGGTACAGCGCCCATTTCTTCTCGGTGGTACCCACGGTGCGTTTTACGTGGTTCCGTCACGGCGCGGTGCGTATGTATTCGGCTTGCGGACTGGGACTTACGGTTGCAGCAGGCGACATCGACAAGGAGATCGTGTCCAGAGCAACGGCCGCGCTCCAATTTACCGGATTTGGCATCGCCGTCGGCCGCCGCTGGTTCGGGTATGCCGAGTTGGGTGCCGGCGTTCACGGCGTGTTGGTTGGAGGTGTCGGTTATCGGTTTAACGAAAAGAGAGTACAGCAATGAAAAAAACTATTTTTTGGACGGCGATAGCGACTGTCGCGCTGCTTGGCGGATGCGTAGTGGACGAAAGTCCGGAGCAGTATGAACCCACCCGGCCGGGTTATTTCCTCTTTGCGCAGAGTGCTCCGATGCTTCGTGCCGCCATAGACGAAGTGGTTCCGGTCTTTGCCTTCGCAACCTATTTGGCTGCCGAGAGCGATGCAGAACGCGAGGCGATCCACAACCACTACTTCTACACTTCGCGCTTTGTGCAGTCGGGTACGAAATGGCTGATTATCAACGGTAATAACGAATTAATGATTGAAACCGGCGGCAAACAACTCGCCGAGGACGGTGCACTGTGGAGTTACTACATCCGCGAAGACGGCTCGGTTTCGACCAGTTTGCCGACGATCTCGCGCAAGGGGAGTGACCCCGAAAATCAGTATACGGTGACGCTGCCGCCACTCTCCAAAAAGACGAACTACACGACGGCAATCCTGCAAATTACCGTGCAGCCCGTCATCGGCCTTTTGGGATCAGAATGGTTGCTTTCGGGCGCAGGAATCGTGCACAAAGAGGAGCTGGATATTGATTTTCAGATCACCACTCCGATGCGTTACAATAATCGTAAACCACCCTTCTTCGACGAGGGCGCGCTGACACTTTGCACAACCCTCAACGGGGTGACCGACACGGCCGAGGCCGCGGTGGGGCTGCACGGAACCGTAAAAATCAGTTATAACGGACATACTAACAACTGGGACATCAATAATGGATTTACTATTCGCTACGAATAATGCTCACAAATTGAGTGAGGTGCAGGCCGTCTTGGGCGATGGTTTTACGCTGGTGACGCCGCGTGAGTGCGGCATCACGGAGGAGATCCCCGAAACACAGCCGACGCTCGAAGGCAACGCGCTGCAAAAGGCGCATTACCTCTACGATCGCACCGGTCTGGACTGTTTTGCCGATGATACGGGGCTCGAAGTCGAGGCGTTGGGTGGAGCTCCGGGGGTGCACTCGGCGCGTTATGCCACCGATGGTCACGACTTTGCGGCCAACAATCGGTTGTTACTGCACAATCTGGCCGGTAACCCCAACCGCCGTGCACGCTTCCGCACGGTGATCGCCTTGATTTTGGACGGTGAGGAGCATCTCTTCGAAGGCATCGTCGAGGGGCGGATTATCGACCACGAAACGGGTGATGAAGGGTTTGGTTGTGATCCCCTGTTCGTGCCCGATGGCTCGATGCTGACCTTTGCGCAGATGGATGCCGCGGCCAAAAATGCGGTATCGCATCGCGGTCGTGCCGTGCGGAAATTGGCGGCTTATTTGCATTCAATCCGAAAATAAGGTACCTTTGTCGCACTATGGAAGAGAACTTGTACCGAAAAGAGGAGCGGTTTGATGCTGCAACTATCGAGGCACTGATGGGTCATTATGTCGAAATCTTACGTTTGCTGGGTGAAGATCCTGCGCGCGAAGGGTTGCTCAAAACGCCCGAACGGGTGGCCAAAGCAATGGCCTTTTTGACCAAGGGCTACGAGGAAAACCCGCTTGAAATTATTCGTTCGGCGATGTTTCGGGAGGAGTATAAGCAGATGGTGTTGGTCAAGGAGATCGAACTTTACTCCCTGTGTGAACACCACATGCTGCCTTTCTACGGCAAGGCGCATGTCGCCTATATCCCCAACGGCCACATCACGGGGCTTTCGAAAATTGCTCGTGTAGTCGAATGTTTTGCTCGCCGTTTGCAGGTGCAGGAGCGGCTGACGGTGCAGATTCGCGACTGCATACAGGAGGCTCTCAACCCCATGGGCGTAGCGGTCGTGATCGAAGCGAGCCACATGTGTATGCAGATGCGTGGTATAGAGAAACAACAGTCGGCCACCACCACATCAGCCTTTACGGGAATCTTTCTCTCCGATCACCGTACACGCGAGGAGTTTATGACCCTTATTTCGCACCAATATCGGTAATTACGCGGTTCAATTGCAGGGGCTTTTGCCCAATACAGAATACGGCTGTTTGAAAAGTTCAAACGGCCGCTTTTTTTGAGTAAAGGTGCACGTAACGAAGTTGTACCGGTTGTGATGGCTTGCGGTCGCGATCCGGGTCAGCAACTCGCTAATCCTCTTTTTGGATTTTATAATGCGCCAAACGGTCGATGTTGGATAAAAACCGTTGTACGGGAACGGATTTTGAACGGCCTACGATTCGAAACCAACAAATATTCAAACATCATGATCGTCAAAAAATTACGTTACTTCGCAGTGGCCTTTGTGGCTGTTGCGTTCTGCGCGTGCCAGAAAGATCCTTCCACCTCGGATCTGCACCGCAATTATCTGGTCTACACGGCACACGACACCGCGACCGACTTCGCATCATTCGACACCTACTACCTGCCCGACAGCATTTTGCTGATCGGCAACGGTAGTAAAACCGAATATTGGACCGATAGCGAGGCGCAGCAAATCGTGGACAAAGTTGCCGACTATCTGACTGCTGCCGGTTACTTGCGCGCCAGCGAAAAGAGCGCATCCAATCTGGGTATTCAGCTCAGCTACGTCAAACAGGTTACCTACTTTGTGGGTTACGACAATCCCTATTGGTGGTGGTATTACCCCTATTATTGGGCTCCCGACTATTGGGGCGATTGGACGGGTTGGCACTATCCGTACAGTGTCTATTACGGCTACACGGCCGGATCGCTTCTGATCGAGATGGTCGATCTCGAAGCCGACCAATCGAGCGGCAAGAAACTGCCGGTTGTCTGGAATAGCTTCATCGGTGGTTTGTTGACCTCCAATGCCGAGGTTAATCAGGAGCGCACGATTGCGGCTGTCGAACAGGCATTCGAACAGTCGGACTATCTGATCAAGGTACAATAATCCTAAAAACAAATGGTTATGAACGCATCAAAATATCTTAAAATTGTGGCACTTGCTGCATGGATGATTGTCGCTGCGCTGCCGAGCAAGGCGCAACTTTTCCCGAACTCCTACATCAACATCGACTGGCAACTCGGTGTTCCGCTGGGAACCGACTTTGCCGACAAAACATCGGGGTGGGGAATGAACTTCGAAGGGGGCTATTTCATTACGCCGGCTATCACCGTCGGGCCGTTTATCAGCTACCAGACCAACCTCGAATCAATTCATCGTCAGACCCTTGATTTGGGTGATGGAGCCGCTTTGACGACCAACCAGAAACATGCGATTTTCCAACTTCCGTTCGGTGTAACCGGACGCTACAATTGGTTGACAGATAGTGTTTTTCAACCCTATGCCGGTTTGAAGTTGGGAGCCGAATATGCCCAACTCTCGTCCTACTATTACATCGTCAAACAGTACACCGACACCTGGGGTTTCTACCTCTCGCCCGAAATCGGAGTTAGCATTTTCCCGCGTCCGGACTATCGGTTGGGGTTCCATGTGGCGATCTATTACAGCTATGCAACCAATAGTGGCGATGTGCTGACCTACTCGGTCAATAACCTCAATAATTTCGGTGTGCGGGTCGGTGTATCGTTCTAAGGCCTCGGTACCAGACGCATCCCAATGGATGAATATTCGATTCGTTCGAGGGGATAAACAAAGAACAAGCCATCGGAAATTTCGATGGCTTGTTCTTTGCAATCATTACATATCTCTAATGCGCCTCCACCCAGTTGCGACCCACGCCGGCTTCGGCCAGCAGGTGGACTTTGAGTTTGGCGGCGGACTCCATGCACTCCGTGACGATACGTGTCACCTGTTCCTGTTCGCTGCGCAGCAGATCGACAACCAATTCGTCATGTACCTGTAAAATCACCTTTGAGCGAATATGTTCGGCCTTGAAACGCCGATAGACGGCAATCATGGCGATCTTCATGATGTCGGCGGCCGAGCCTTGGATCGGTGCATTTACGGCATTCCGTTCGGCCAGACCGCGCGCTACGGCATTGTGCGAGGAAATGTCGTTCAGATAGCGGCGGCGGCCGAAAATGGTGGATACGTACCCCTCCTCCTTAGCCTTCGCAACGACATTGTCCATATATTCGCGCACCTTGGGATAAGATTCGAAATAACCATCAATCAATGCCTTGGCCTCCGTGCGTGGTATTTCAAGCCGTTGGCTCAATCCAAAGGCCGAGATTCCGTAGATGATGCCGAAGTTGGCCGTCTTGGCGCGGCGACGCTCTTCGGGGGTCACCTCGCCGATCTCTTTGTGGAACAGTTTGGCGGCGGTGGCAGCATGGACATCTTCGCCATGTTCGAAGGCGGCGATGAGCGACTCATCGCCCGAAAGGTGAGCCATCAGTCGCAACTCGACCTGACTGTAATCGGCCGAGAGCAACAGGTGATCCTCGTCCGAGGGGATGAAAGCCTCTCGGATGCGTCGTCCCATCTGGTCGCGCACCGGAATATTTTGTAGGTTGGGATTGGTCGATGATAAACGGCCGGTTGCGGTAACTGCTTGGTTAAACGAAGTGTGAATACGCCCCGTGCGGCGATTGACCAGCAATGGCAAGGCTTCGACGTAGGTCGATAACAGTTTTTTCACACCGCGGTATTCGAGAATCAGATCGACAATCCGATGTTTGTGGGCAAACGATTGTAGATACTCCTCATCGGTGCAGAATTGCTTGGTTTTGGTCATCTTGGGCTTCTCGGCAATGCGCATCTTTGCGAAGAGCACCTCGCCTAATTGGCGGGTCGAGTTGATGTTGAGTTGCGGCTCTGCCGCCTCTTGGCGCACGGCGATCTCCAACTCCTGCAATTTGCGGTTCAGCTCCACGGCGTATTCGGCCAATTCGGCCGTGTTGATTCGCACTCCGGCCTGTTCGATCTCGGCCAATACCTCAATCATCGGCTCTTCGATCTCGGCGTAGAGGTGTTGCAACGCAAGCTCCTCGACCTTTGGGTAGAGTACCCGTTTGAGTTGGAGCGTGATGTCGGCATCCTCGGCGGCATACTCGGTCACCCGCTCAATATTGACCATATCCATGGTCAACTGCCGAGCCCCCTTGCCGATGAGGGTTTCGATCTCAATCGGTCGATAGTTTAAGTAACGCTCCGCCAACGCATTCATATTGTGCCGCGATTCGGGATCAATGAGGTAGTGGAGAATCATCGTGTCGAACTTGCGACCACGGATCTCGATGCCCAATTGGCGCAAGACCATCAGGTCGAATTTGATGTTCTGCCCGATTTTGGCGATCGACGCATTTTCGAAGAGCGAGCGGACGATCTGCACAAATTCGGGCGTGTTGCTCTCGGTGAAGGGGATGTACCAAGCCTTGTACGGCTCAACGGCGAGCGACATGCCGACCATACGGTCGTTGAAGAGGTCGAAACCGGTCGTTTCGGTGTCGAAACAGAATTCGGGATAGTGACTCACCGTGGCGATTACCTCGCGCAGATGTGCTGGTGTCTCGACCAAGATATATTCGTGGGGCGTATTCAATGCGCACCTGAAATCTTCGGGCATCGGAGTTGGCTCCTCTTGCGCAGGAGCCGGTGCGGTGGTCGGCATCGGCTCTATCGGGGCTCCAAATAGATCGCCCTGTCCGGCCAACGCCGCTTTTTTGGCGGCTGCCGATTTGGCACGAGCCACCTCGGCCAACTGTCGCTGATCCTCCTGACGGGGTGCGCCTGTGGTCGGCTCGGCGGGGGCAAGGTTGGTCAGGTCGTTCATGAAGGCCTTGAAATCCAACTCGGCAAAGAGCGCGCGCAGCGCATCAATATGAGGCTCGCAGACGGTGAGATCCTCGGCGTGAAATTCGATCGGGACATCCAAGCAGATTGTTGTGAGGTGTTTGGCTAACCGCAGATTCTCCTCCCACGATGCGATCTTTTCACCTACTTTACCTTTGATCTGCTGTACGTTGGCCAGAATATTCTCTACCGAACCCCACTCCTGAACCAATTTGCAGGCTCCCTTTTCGCCTACCCCCGGAACTCCCGGGATGTTGTCCGAGGCATCGCCCCACAACGCCAGAATATCGCGCACCAACGTGGGGTCGTCAATGCCGTATTTGGCATGAATGGCCTTTGTGTCGATGATCTCGATCGTCCCTTCGGCCCCTTTTTGCTTGTATATCTTGCAATTTTCGCGAACCAATTGCCCGTAATCTTTGTCGGGAGTCACCATGAATACTTCGTATCCGGCGGCCGCACCCTTTTGCGAGAGTGTGCCGATCACATCGTCCGCTTCATATCCTTCGACTTCGAGAATGGGGATGCACATCGCTTCGAGCACCCGTTTGACATAGGGAACCGAGCGGATGATATCTTCGGGGGTCTCCGAACGGTTGGCCTTGTACTCCGGAAAGATCTCGCGCCGGAAACTACCGCCCGGGGGATCGAACGCCACCCCCAGCAGGTCGGGATGTTCGCGTTTCTGGATGTCGCGCAAGAATTTCACGAAACCGAAGATCACCGAGGTGTTCATCCCTTCGCGGTTGCGCATAGGTCGTCCGAGAAACGCATAGTAATATTTGAAGATCAATGCGTAAGCATCGACTAAAAAGAGTTTTTTCATAGGATTTCTTTTGCGATGGCCATTGGATGGCTAATTATCCTCGGCGAACCATTCGGCGTAGGAGGTGGCGGTTTCGTGCAACCGTAGTGAGAAGAGCTTGACACCCAAGGGCAGTTGTGCCGAGATCCGTGCGGCAAAATCCACGAGCATGTTCTCGCATGTGGGTTGGTAGGCGACCGTCACCACATTGTCGAACCGATTGCGCAACAGTTGTTGCAGCGCGGCATCGTGCGGTGTATCACGCAACACCAATGCGTGGTCGAGTTTTGATATAACCTGCTCGTTTACAATTCGTTTCAAGACCCCGAAATCGACAACCATGCCGAATTTTGGATTTGCAGTGTCGTCTGCGGGAGTTCCGCTGACGGTCACGAACAGCCGATAGGAGTGTCCGTGTATTTCGCGGCACGGCCCGTCGTATCCGTCGAGCGCATGGGCGGCTTCGAACGAAAATTCTTTGGTTAATCTGATAGTTGCCATACCCGACAAAGATAGTAAAATCTTGCCGTTCGCACGCTATTTTAAAGATAGTATCCGCGGTTACTCATCTCGGAGGCTTGTACCAATGCAAATTTATCGTGAAGCAACGGGTAGTCCCAGCACCCTAATTGGTGATAGATTCGGCCGCCGAATCCGCTTTTGAACTTATAAAGTCCATACATCGGGTGTGAAGGTTCGGCATCGGGCGAGATTCCGAAGAGGTCGTATTCGCTGCAACCGTAGAGCTTGGCCCATTGAATGGCGCGCCATTGCATGGCGTAGGTGGGCATGAAGTTGCGCATTGAGGAGGTCGATGCTCCGTAGAGGTAGGTGGCGCGGTGGCTCGATATCAGCAGAAACATTGCCGACAACGGTACGTTATCGACCTCCGAGATGAGCAATTTGACGTGTACGGGTAGTGTGTCATCCTCCATTTTGGCGGCAAATACCGAGTGAAAATAGCGAATGTCGTTTGCATGGAGGCCGTTGCGTTGTGCGGTTTCGAGGTAGAGGTCGTACCATATTTTCAGATCCTCGATCGTTCCCACGCGCACGTTGACCCCTTTGCGGTGTGCCAGTCCGATATTGTAGCGAGTTTTGGGTTTCATGCGTGCGAGGATCTCCTCCTCGGAGGCGTTCAGGTCTACGATGACTGTGTTCGATGGGAGAATATCGTTGTTGGCTTTGAGCAGGTTGTGGTTTTGGGTGTCGATGTTGAGTTTGAACTCCTGAAACTGCTTGTCGGGAGCTCCGAGCCAGACTCCCGTATCGCTGTAATCGGACTCTTTGCTCCAATGTGAACACCAATTGAGGTCGTAACGCAGGGCGATGCACTCTTTGGGGAGGTAGGAGCGGAGCGATTCGGAAAGCTCCTCCAAGAAACGCCCCTGATTCTCCTCCGATGGCTCCACTTCGGGCCCGTAGGGGATGTATGCCACGCAATCGCGGTCGTTGAAGTGCTGGATGAAGAGCACCAGATCGGCGTTGGTACACGAATAGCCGCCGACATTGAGGTAGAGATCGCTGTTGCGCACGCGGTAGTCGAATGCGCAGGAGTGTAATCCCTGTTTCTGCTTCACACGCGACCAAAATGAGGTTTGCTGGATGATCGGTGTGTCGTAAATGTCAACGATGGCTTTCTGTTCGATGTTGAGTTGCATGGCTTTCTGGCGTAAAAAAATGCAAAGATAGCCAATCTTTTCATGCAAGTCAAGTTTTTCATTGATAGAAAGTTCCGGAATAGAGAACCGCCGAAACAAGTGGCGTGTGTTTCGGCGGTTCTTTGTTTTGGCTTGTCGGGGTTGTTATCCGAAGAGCTGATTGAGTACGGTGGCCAAGCGATAGCCGGCTTTGAGTAGTTGGCTTTCGGCCAGCGGGGTGGCTTTCAATACAAACTCTTTGTCGTAAACCTCATCGGCTCGCTGCCAGTCGTAGATCACGCGACAGGCAACGGCCGATTCGTGAAACCAGTCGCGTGGCGTTCCTTGGCAAATCTCGCGGATTTCGCGTTTGGTGCGGGTGTCGAGCATCAGCTGATATTCGGAGTAACTCCAACCGTGTGCCCCCTGCATCACTCCCCAGTCCCATACGGCGTGGTAGGAGATCTTCTGTTCGTTGAGGGTTGCCATGTGGCTTTTGCAACCGGCGTATTTGATGTGCGACGGACAGTGCATGTCGCCCACAATATGGATGATATACATCAAGTTGAGGTGCACCAGTGAATCGCTCATCTGTTTGTAGTTTTTCAACCGTTCCATGGCGTGCATCAACTCCACGACACACCCCACTTTGCCATCGCGTGGAGCTTCGTTGAGCTGCATCTGGGCATCGGCAACCGAGGTGTGACCCACCTTGCAGAAGGGGGGCGTGTCGCGATATTTGTCCATGTACGAGGCGTAGTAGACGATTGGGTGGTCGAGGTAACGGGCAATGTTTTTGCGGGCTTTTGCGGTGAGGTGGTGGTCGGCAATGCAGGCAATGGCATCGTGGCGTGTGCGATCCCATGCGTAAGAACTTCCGGTCGCCAAGAGCAGCAGGCCGAAGAGGAAAATTTTAAGTAGTTTCATCGTTGAAAGATTAGTATCGTTGCACAAAGGAAATAAAAAATAACCCAAAGACAAAGCGAATTGTTTCTAAAATGTGTAGGTGACATTGGCATAGACGTAGCGACCCAGATAGGCAGAGGTGGAATCGGTGATATAGTCGGTATTGATGGTGGTGGTCGTGTAGCGACTGCGGTTGAAGAGATCGACCACGCCGATCGAACACCCCAGTCGGTTGTTTTTGCCGAATTTGCGACCGGCGTATGCATTGAACAGGGTGTTTTGGCGCGTGAGCGATTTAGAGCGGCTGTTGCGGTAGAATTGGTAGTTGCAGAGGAGCATTCCGAAATACTTTCCGAAACGCAGATTGGTGCGACCGAAAACCGATTGACGCAACTCGTTGGCCGTGGTTTGTTGGGCAATGGTGCGGGTCAAAGAGGTGCTGCTGCCGAGTGAGAGCTTGATCTTGCGCGAAAAACCCGATGATAGTGTAAGTCCGCAACTCAACGCATGGTTGCGCGATTTGAGTAATGCCTCCGCAAGGTAGTAGGGGGTCTGTTGGAAGGAGTAATTGAGCGAGGCGTTGAAGGTGGAGCTGATTGCGGCGAACTGTTTGTTGTAGAAGAGAGCACCGTTGACGTGGTAAGACCCTCCGACGTTGACCTGCGTGGTCAATTGTGCCCCCTTTTGTGCGGTGTAATCGTAGGCTTCGAGGTAGGTTTCTTCGAGAAAAAGCGTGCGTCGGGAGGTCACATAGTTAAAGGTGTAGCCGCTCGATAGTGAGAGGTTGAGGGTTTGTGCCTGTTCCGGATTGGTGAACTGCAACGAGAAGTTACCCGATAGATTGCGGGCGAGTTTGAGATCGGGGTTTCCGGCTTGAAGTGTGAGCGGGTTGGTGGCATCAATCGTGTTGCGGAGCGATTCGATCGAGGGGATGAGCGAATTGGAGTAGATTGATAGGCTTATTTTTCGCTTGTTGGTGTCGTGAGAGAGAGAAATAGAGGGGTTGAATAGCAGAAAATTACGGGGAAATAGCTCCTCGTTGGGGTAGAATTCACGGCGAGAGATGCGATTGCTTGCCACCTCGATCTTCGCATAACAGCGTAACTCCTCTTTGTGGTATTCGAGGGAGGAGTAGAGGGAGTGATTTGTGAGGTTGTTGGTATATTTATAGGAGTTGATCCGGTCGATCTCGCCCTCCGGATGGTGGAGAAAATCAACGGCCAATTGGCGTGTGTGGTTGTTGGTGCGACTGAATGTGTAGGTGTTGCGCCAAGCTCCGTATTTGCCCAGTTTGTAGCGGTGTTGTACGCCTACGCTCAGGTTGTAGTTGTCGCCCGAACCATTGCTGTTGAGCTTGATGCGCAGTCCGGGGGTTGAGGCTACGGTGTCAATCTGCCAGCCATCGCTTTGGTTTTTGCCGTAATTAGCTTGGGCCGTAAAGGTGAGTGCGGAGTGTTTCGAGAGCTTGATGGCGTAATCAATGCTGGCGCGGATCTGATAGCTTCGGGTTTCGCTGTTGCTGCCGAGCTGCGTGCGGGTGATCTCTTGGTCGATCTGTTGGGTCGAACGACTGGCTTGATCGGAGTCGCTGTTTTGCATCGAGAGGCCGATATCGGCCGTAAAAGTGCTTTTGCCTCGTTCGAGATAGGTGGTGTGGTTGATGTCGGTCGAATGTTGTTTTGCGAGCGAACGATTCGTGTTTTGGTCGGTGCGCAGCGCGTAATCGGCGGTCGGAAAGTAGTCGGATTGTGTCGAAGAGAGATTGTCGTTGCGTGAACGGTTGAAATAGATGCTGGTCATGATCATCGTAGAGTCACCGCGCAGCAGCATGTGCATCATATTCGCAGCACTCTCTTTGGTGGGGGTGATGCGTGTTGAGAACTCTTTGCTGCCACTATCTTTCGAGTTTGAGGCGTTGAAGCGCAGGCTGTTGCGCTCGCTGTTGCTGTAAAGTGTGGCCGACTCTTGGTGGCGGATTTCGTGGCGACCCGAATAGTCCTGCTCCAAACTGGTTCCCAACGTGGCCGCTACCTCGCCGCCGCGCAGTACTCTTCGTTTGGATTTGGTTTCGATGTTCATGACCTTCTCCTTTTCGGCCGTCTGGTCATCGAGTCGCTTGTTGTGCGAGGAGAGGTCTTCGTAGATCTGGATGCTCTTAACATCGGAGGCTTCGAGGTCGGTCAGCGCATGTTGGGTGGCGGTTCCGAAGAGGTTGCGGCCGTCGATCAATACGCGGCGAACCTCTTTACCGTTGGAGAATATCTTGTTGTCTTTGATCTCAATGCCGGGTAACTGTTTGAGCAGTTCGCCCATCCGATCATCGGCAAAGGTTTTGAACGCTCCGGCGTTGTAGACGGTTGTGTCGCCGCGAAAGACCATCGCCACTTGTTTGCCGAGGACGACAACCTGTGCTATCGCCTGCGGATCGACCTCCATTTCGGCTGATAAATAGTTGCGAAATTGACGAGGTGCATAGCGTTTGCGAAAGGGTTGATAGCCCACGTAACGGATCTCCAAATCAATCGAATCCTTGAATTTTCCCTCGACCGCATATCCGGCTTGCACCGAGAATCCGTAATCGCGTTTGATGGTTGTGCCTCGCAACGTATCGGAGCCGGCAACAACGGTGACAGTTGCCCCGATGAGCGGCTCTTTGGTCTGTTTGTCGCTGACGATAATCTCTGTCGAACCTCTCGACATATCGTTCGGCCATTGCACCGTCACCGAAGGGAGTCGGCGCGCGGATGCGTAGTCGAATACGAACAGTAAAAGCAACAGAAAGAGAGTGTGTTTCAAGTTAAATATGCCGATTTTGGTAGAGCAATATACTATATTTTTCGGAATAATAAAAAACTTTTACGACACATGTTGCGAATCGAAATGGCAAATAAAAGAATACTTAAATTTTTTTAATAATTCAAATACCTTCGCTTACGGATTGTAATTTCGCCCAAAAATAGCCCTGTAAGTAGGTTTTTTTTATCTTGTTTTTTTTGTACCTTGCGCCGAAAGAGTTGTTGTTTAAGCCCATTTAGATGCGAAAAGGAAGAACATATCGAAAGTTGTGTATCGAAACAATCCGCTTGGAGTACGCCCCTATTTCGCTCATCTGTTTTGGCCGGATCGAATTACCCCCCCCCAGCTCGATTTGCATTCAATTATTTGATATACAGCTATTTGCTGCCTGTTTTTCCGCTGTTCGGTGGCAGTGGCTGCTCTCGTTTGTCGGGCGATTGTTCGAAATCCCCAATTATGGTGATTGCCCCATTCCCTACTTTTGTCGATCTTTGCGCCGAAAAATTAATTTTCAAACCCTATAAAACCCAGTTGCTGTGAAGAAACTTTTCTTACTGCTTTTATTGACGAGTTGGTGTATCCCATGGGCTGCACATGCTCAACAAACTCCTAAAAAGGTTACCATCGAAGGTTCCGTTCGGGAGTTCGTGACGAAGGAGCCGATTGCGGGCTGTGTGGTCTCCATTCCGACCCTTGAATTGTGGGTGGTGACCGATGCCAAGGGGCAGTTCCGGATGTCGGCTGTGACAACGGGCAGTTACACGATCGAAGCGACCTGTCTGGGCTATGAGCCGTTGTCGTATCAGGTATCGGTTTCTGCGCCTATTCCCAACCTTATGCTGCGGATGAAGGAGTCGAGTCTGCAACTCAACACCGTGACGGTTACGGCCAAGAAAGGGGCCAGCATCAACTCCTCCTCGACCATCGACCGACAGGCCATGGACCACTTGCAGGCCACCTCGGTGAAGGATGTCATGCAACTATTACCGGGTGTGGTGACCACGAATCCCGACTTGACGAGTAGTGCCTATAATTTTATCGGCATCCGCGACCTGAATACCAATACCACATCGGTAGAGAGCACCTCTTCGAATTCCAGCTCGGTGGGTATCTACGTGGATGGGGTAACGACCAACAACAGTGCCTCGATGGTCGGTAGTAAGGCTTCGTCTTTTGGTCAGACGCTCAACCGAGGGTTGGACATGCGAACGATCTCGACCGACAATATCGAATCGGTTGAGGTGATTCGCGGCGTAGCATCGGCCGAATACGGTAACATGAGTGCCGGAGCTGTGGTGGTGAAGTCCAAAAAGGGACGGACTCCTTATGAGGTGCGTGTCAAGGCCGTTCCTAATACCAAAGCCTTTGCGCTGACGAAGGGTTATGCGCTGGGGGCAAACGGTGGATTCCTCAATGCGTCTATTGATTATGCCAATGCATCGACCGATATTCGCACCTCGAAGGATGCTTATGACCGCGGAACCTTCTCGGTGGGCTACTCGAATACCTTCAATCGTGACCGTACTCCGTTGAGTTTCAATGCCAAGGTGAGTGGTTATCTTTCGAAGGGAACCAGCAAATCCGACCCCGATGATGTGTCGAAAGATGAGCTTAAAGCGTTGGATGATAAAAGTTTGACGGTGAATATTAATGGTTCGTGGTTGCTCAATAAGCCGTGGATCACAGCCCTGAAATATACGTTGGCGACGACCATGACCCGCGAGTATGCCCGCGAGCGAAAGGCTTCGGGCGAAGTGGGTGTCGGCAACCCGTCATCTACCGAGAGCGGAGAGTTTTTAGTCGATTATACCCCCGATGAATATATGACCGACATCCGCAACCTGAGTATGGCCTATTATACCAACGCCAAGTTGGTGGCCGAGCATTCGGCTCGCTACGGTATATTCTACCACAAAGCCATGCTCGGTTTCGAGTGGAACAATTCGGGCAACACCGGCAAGGGGCTTTACTATGCCGGAGTACGACCGCGCCAATTTCGCAACGAGTCGTTTCGCGACATCCCCTTCATGAATCAGTTTGCGGCATTTACCGAGGAGAAGGCGACCCTGCTCATCGGCAAGACCTCGCTGACAATGCAGGCCGGAGTGCGCATTTCGAGCATCTCGACCGATCTGCTGAAAAAGAATTATGCCGTTGATCCGCGTTTCAATCTGCGCTATATGATTATCAACAATCGTGCGCCGAAGAGCGTGCGTGAGTTGAGTGTGCGTGCCGGGTGGGGTATTCAGACCACGCTGCCCAGCTTGCGGATGTTGTACCCCTTCCCGATCTATAACGATTTTGCCTCGTTGCAGTGGCGCACGGCCGATGGCAAGCGTGTCGAGGCGTGGACGACGGATGTTACCACACGTGCCGAGATGCGAAATCGCGATTTGAAGATGCAGTACAGCAAGAATTTGGAGGTGGGGATCGACTTCGACATCTTCGGAGTTTCGGGTAGCATCGCCTACTTCAACGAGCGGATGCGCGATGGCTATTCGACCTATTCGACTCCGCAGGTCTACACCTATCGCGAATATGAACTCTATTCGGGAACAGAGACACCGGTATATATCCAAGATAAAGAAAAAGGAAAAGTGTTGAGCGGTGATGGTGAGACCCCCCTTAATTATAAAGACGTGCAGATCTTCCGAAAAGTATCGCGTCCCTCGAACAGCAACAAATACAACAAGTGGGGTGTTGAGTACACACTCGACTTCGGGCAGATTCGTTCGATCCGCACTACGCTGATGGTCAACGGAGCCTACATGAAGATGATCAATCGGAACGGCGAGGGTGAAATTGATTATGCTACATACAGTACCACCAAGGTGCAGATTGGCGGAAATGATGTCTATAATCCCTATTTGGCGGGTTACAACAACACAAACTCGATGTCCAGAGGACAGTGGCGTGAGCGGTTGAACTCCAACATCAACTTCATTACCCACATTCCCAAACTGCGTCTGATTACTTCGTTGACCCTGCAATGTGTCTGGTTGGATCGGAGCCAATCTATCCAGAGTGACGGGGTCTATTATAAAGACGAGAACGGCAATCGGGTCTATGCCGATTTCTCGAACGGTAGCGACCAGAAATTGTACCGCGATCCCGATTGGTACATGGATAACAACGGAAATATACTACCGTTTAACCCCAGCCAATATCAAGACGAAAAGTACGGAACCGCATTCAATGCCTACCTGCTTACGGCCAACAGTTCGAATATGTTTATAGCCAACAGTTTCAAACCCTATTTTATGGCGAATATTCGTATTACGAAAGAGATCGGCAACGTGGCTCAAATTTCGTTCTATGCCAATAATTTTACCAATTCGCGGCCGAAGATGAAGCTGCAAAATACCGGAACCTATACGCGGGTCAATACCGATATGTATTTCGGGGCCGAGCTTAAACTTAAATTCTAAATCAAGCCGCAACCATGAAAATCATGAAGAAAAACATATCCTATCTATTATTGCTGACAGCCCTTGTTTCATTGAGCAGTTGCTTGAAAGATTTCAAGGATGAAGAGACGCTCACGGGGGGATCGAAAGAGGTGCTGATCGGCATTACATTGCCGCATTCGCTCGAAGAGCAGCCCTTGTCCGATTTTCAGGTAACCCTTCGTAACCAAAAGACAGGTGCTGCCTATGTGACCCAGACCAATGCCCAAGGCGAAGCCCGAATCGGGATCGAATACGGTAAATACAGCGTTACGATTGCCAAACAGATTGAGGTCGATGGCGTTGTCAAATTCCTGCGTGCGGCCAAGGATATTACGTTGAGCCAGACAACGGCCGAAGATGCAAAAACCGCTATGGACATCACCGTGTCGAATAAAGGGACGATTATTCTGAAAGAGGTCTATTTTCATAAGGCAAAAAGCCCTACGACCGGAAAAACCTATGCAGCCGATCAGTATTTTACCCTCTATAACAACTCGAACAAGGTGCAGTACCTCGATGGGATCGGGATCGGCTTCCATACGCAGTTTAATTCGATGACCAAATGCACGTATTCCAAATTTTGGATTGAAGGGAGTACCGAACCGCGAGATTCGGTTCCGGTGAATGCCTTTGGGTTGGTCTTCCCCGGATCGGGTAAGGAGTATCCGCTCGATCCCGGCAAAGAGGTGGTGATGGCACTCAATACCATCGACCACACCGCCGCATTGACCGATACGCCGATCAACTTGACGGGTGAAAACGTTTGGGCCATGTTCATTCCGGGCAAAACGACAGCCCAAAAATATACCGACGGGGTCAAGATGATGTCCAGCTTCTGTCAGTTGGCAGCCGGTACCCAGATTATCTTGTCGGATAACTCTCCGGTGATCGTGCTCTATCGGATCGAAGGAGACCCCAAAGAGTATGTCAAGGAGGGCCCCAAGAAGGGTCAACAATGGGGCAATGTCATGTATCAGCCGACCGGCTATACGGCGATGCCCTCGATCATGATCCCCAAAGAGTGGATCTACGATGGGGTGGAGTTTAAGAAGGATATCTCCCATTTGACACGTCTTTGTCCGGAGGTCAGCATCGAACCGATGTTTATCTCGACAACGTCCGGCAACCACCAGTCCTACATCCGTAAAGTGGACGAGGCGGCTACGGCTGCTGCCGGACACACGGTTTATCAAGATACTAACGACTCCTCGAAGGATTGGATGATGCTCGATAAACCGACCCTCTGCACGAAGTAAAATGGCTAACAAGAAAGAATCATGAAGATGAAAACACGATATATGGGGCTTCTGCTGACGGCGTTCTGTGCCGCATCGGGCTTGTATGCCCAAGTTCCGGCGGAAAATCTCGAAAGATACTACACCTTTGATCGCCTTCGTTCGAAAAGCGGCTGGCTCAACGGCGACAACCCCGCAGGTTTGATTGAGAACCAAGTGTCGTTCTCCACGGCCGATCTGAGTTACGACTACACCAAGGGTGGTCTGCGCAATGTCAATGACGGAGCAAAGTCGCATGCGATGGGCATCGGGTCGGAGTCGTACCAGCGTTGGAAAAAGCTCTCGTTTTACGGCAAACTCGGATTTAACTACATCTCGGCATTGGATCGCAGTTGGGCCGGTAATACGGGACTATACTCCACCTCGATGCCTGTGGGCGATTCGATTCCGGGCAATACGCGCAACGAGGTCTATTCGGTCAAGGCCGGTGTTGCCTATCAGATGGGGCAATGGGTGCTTGGCGCGATGGTCGAATACGAGAATCAGAGCCTTGCCAAACGGCGCGATCTGCGTAACAAAACGACCGCTATGAATATGGCGGTACGTCCGGGTGTGATGTTTCGCTCGAAGATCGTAGATGCCGGTTTGAACTTTACCTACAAACGTATGACCGAGACGGTGGGTTATGCCACCTTTGGCACGAGTACCCAGAAGGATCTCTATAATCTGTTCGAGGGGTTGTGGTTCTACTCCACCCAAGCGGCATCGACGAATCCCAATGACTACATCACCTATAAAGGATCGAATTACGGAGGTGGTGCGCAGGTTGAGTTGAAGGCTGGCGAGCGGTTTAAGTTTTTCAACCAGTTTACGGCTGAATATGGCCAGACGGAACGCTATGTAATCAGCCAAGATGAGCGAATGGGTGATGACGAATCATTGTCGTACCGCTATCTGGGGATTGTGAATCTCTCCGGCGAAGCTGTTGATCAGCGGTTGTCGGTCGATGCTACATGGGGCGATTTGTTCAAATACAACAATATTCAGGAGTTGGTGCAACTTCCCGGCAGTACGACGCAGGCCTACAAACAGTACGGTAAAATCCTCAAATTCCAGCAGACACAACGCCGCGTGGAGGCCGATTATAAGCTCTATGTGAAGCGTAATGCGTGGTCGAGTTCGTGGATTGTCGATCTGCGTTATAGCTACTTCAAGAACGAGTCCCAATATACGATCTATCCGGTTCGCTACCTTCAAGACCTGCACTATTCGCGGGCAACGGCCGCCGTGACCAAGAATTTCCTGTTCGGCGAGCGTAATTGGCTCGATGTCACGCTGTGCGGTGGTTACCACTTCGGTGGGGGCGAGATGTTGGATAAGGTGATTCCGGAGGGTGTTCAGCTTGAAAATGAAAACTACCGAGCCGATCTGTTGGCGCAGGAGTTCCACTATTTTACCAACGACCGGTTCATCGGTGAGTTTGGCGTGCGTTATACGCACTACATGCCGGCCAAAAAGATTGGTCTTTATATTGATCTGCGGGGTCACGCCGAACGCGGTCGCAAGGGGGTAAACGATGGCCTAAAACGCGGAAATTTGTTGGCGACAGTCGGTCTGAATTTCTGATAGATCCGATTCGTAAATCTTTGCGATTGAATGATAAGTGCCGCTCGAACATCGTTCTGGGCGGCACTTGTCGTATGGATACGGTCGGTCTAAGAAGTGTGTGTCAGGCTCGATGTGAGTTTTAGAACGGATACCCCACTCCGAAGTTGAGTGCGGTGTTTCCCCACCGGAAGTTGTGGATCCACTCCTCACCCACCGGATTGTTTGGGTTGTGGAGCTGGATGCCCCAGTCGAGCCGCAGCACGGCTATCTTAATATCGAGCCGGATGCCGATGCCGGTGTTGAAGCCGAGTTGTTTATAGAATCGGTTTGCATGGAAGACAGCTTCGGGTTCGGTGGCACTCCCCTGCCGGATGAGCCAGATGTTGCCCAGATCGAAGAATGTAGCTCCGTGAATCATCCCCCAGATCGGGAATCGCACCTCTAAATTGGCCTCCAACTTGATGTCGCCCGTCTGTACGGGATAGAGGTCTTGGGGTTTCAGTACCGAACCTTGTCCGAGTGTACGGGGAGCCCAACCGCGCATGCCGTTGCTGCCGCCGCAATAGAATTGGCGGTCGAACGGTACGGCTGTTGCGTTGCCGTAGGCCATTGCCACTCCGCCATAGAGTCGTCCGACAATCGCGGCAACCTCGCCCAGCATGATTTTGTGGCTGATGTTGAGGTCTGTGCGGAAATATTGGGCATAGGGGATGCCGAAGATCGTGTATGCGCCTTTCGATGGAGAGGGTTTGTAGAAAAGGTGCTCGACAGCTCCGATCATATTACCGGCCGTTTCGAAGTTAAACCGAACGATGGTGGCATTCCCGACCAGATTCTTGCGTTGGTTGTTGAAGACATAGCCCATCGACAATCCGCCGACAAACTGTGTGTTGAAACTCTCGCGCAGGTAGCGGTTGTTCGCGCGACTGAGGAATGCCGAATCGACATGGTTGACATCAATGACGTTGATGTCGATCGGCCGCAGCGAGAACGATGAGTAACGGTTGTTCGACCACATATAGGTGATACCGGCACTCGACAGCGTGCGGCGGTAGTAGGGTCGATCTTGGAAATTTACCGAAAGTTCCACCTTGGTTTTCGGTTGATTGACCGATCTGAATCGCTGGGTTCGCCACGGAACCAGAAAACGCGGGAACGACAGTCCGGTTGTTACACCGAATTCGGTGGCTCGTTTCTTCTTGGCATCGGGAGCCTTCATGAATTCATAGCCCATCGTGAAGGCGACATCGAAGGACTCCGCACCGCGGAAGATGTTGCGGTTTTGGTAGCCGAGGGTGGCGGTGAGCCCGTAGAAGGTGGAGGTGCTACTCCCCTCCAACTCGACTTTGAAACTCTGTTTGAGCGTGGGAGTACAGAGGATGTTGCAACTCAGGTAGCCTTCGCGCGTGTACTGCGTCTGCACCGAATCGGCCGAGCTGCCGACAAACGACACGATGTTCGTCATATCGACCGTTTGTGGGCTCTCTTCGAAGAGAATCTTAGCACTTCGGAAGTAACCCATCGACATCAGATCGGAGTATGTACGAGCGACCTGCGCCGAATTGTAGACGTAGTTGGGGTAGAGCGGCACGGCTTGGCGCAGTACCGAGGGGCGCAGGTTTGGCCGCTTTTCGTAGATGATGTTCAGACCTCGGTAGTAGAGTGTGTCGAGGCGCGAGAAGAGGGTCGTGTCGGTTCGAGTTACGGTCGGATCGTAGTTGGGGAAGATGTTGATGCGATCGACTCGATAGACCATGTTGTTGTCCATGACGGGTTGCCCCTGTTCGTTGTACCCCGAAAGATATTGCTTGACCACCATGCAGACCTGCACACGGTGGTTGCCTTGGAGCGTGTCGGCAACATACTCGATGTTATTGACCGAAAAGTTGTAGTAACCGCGCTCTTTGAGAAAAGCCGTGATGCGTTCGCGCTCGGCATCGAGCCGCGTGATCGCAAAGATATCGCCCACATGCAACAACGACTGAGCGGTGTCGGGCAGAATAATCTGCCGCAAAAATTTGTCGCGGAATTCGTAAGAGATCGAGTCGATGCGATAAGGTTCGCCTTGGTGGGTGCGGTAGGTGACTTTGGCGCGTTTGCGGCGTGAGGTGGTGTCGATCTGAAAGGTGGCCTCCGAGGAGAAAAAGCCCCTCGAATCCATGAATATTTTCAGATTTTCCACGCTTTTTTCGGTCATCTTCGTATCCAGCAACACGGGAGCTTGTCCGATTTTACGCTTGGTGTTGTTCCACCAATTTTGTTTGTTGGGGTTGGCCTGCTCGTAGAACCAGACGTAGAAATTCATCCCCAGAAACCGCTTGTTGGGCATCTGTCGGATATATTTTTCAAGTTCCGCCGACTGAATCCGCTCTTTACGCGGAACGGAGCGATCGGCCTCGATCGACACCTTCTGCAACAGATATTGCCCTTCGGGGATGTGGCGCGTTACGCTACATGCCGAACCCATCAGGGCGACCCATACAAAGAGGATTATGCGGCGGATTTTCTGCATGCGGGTTATTGGTTAAAGAAACCGCGTTCTTTCAACAATGCCATGTAGGAGTTCGAAATGGCCAGATTATCGTGGCGTGTGTAGCGGTGTTGTGTGAAAATTTGAGCCAGATTGGGCAACCCATTCTCTTCCAACAACCGTTTGGTCAATGCCGACTCCTCGCGCTCGGCCCAGAGTTCGTCAATTTCGGCCGCGGTGTAATCGGTGTATTTCTCGTAGTGTATCACTGCATCCAACGGCAGCCGATCGGTCAATTCGGGCGATTCGTCCGGGTAGCCCATGACTACTGTTGTGATCGGAATCACCCCTTTGGGAAGCTCCAATACCTGACAAATTTCGGCGGCCGTGTAGATCGTTGTTCCCAAATAGCAGATCCCCAATCCATTCTCTTCGGCTTCGATGCAGAGGTTCTGTGCGGCGAGCAGGGCATCGGTTGCCGCGTTGAGAAACCATGCGAAATTATCGTAAGCCGGATCGGCCTCGCGCTGCTTGCACCACATCGTGAATCGGTGCACATCGGCACATATAGTCACCACGCAGGGAGCTTCGCGCACCATCGGTTGGTTGAAATGACAGGGTGAGAGTCGTTCGCGCAGTGCCGCATCGCGTGTCACAACGAGCGAGTAGAGTTGCATATTTCCGCACGTTGAGGCTCGTGATGCTGCTTCGAGGGTGTCGTGTAGCACCTCTTCGGGGATCGGGGTCGAACGAAATTTGCGGATAGAACGGTGTCTGTGAAGTATGCTTTTCATCGGATAATCCATTTATAACGTGGAGCAAAAACAGTATATGTGCGCAAAAATAACGCTTCCTGCGCATATTTTTCACAAAATTAGTAAAACTTTTAGAAGTTTTATTATTTTTGCCTGCACGAAACATACCAAGCAGAGTGCAGATACCTTTTGCGAAATACGAAGGCGCGGGTAATGACTTTATCCTGATCGACATGCGTGAGTCGGCTTTTCAGCCCGATTCGCTCTTGATCGCGCGTTTGTGCGACCGCCATTTCGGCATTGGAGCCGATGGCCTGATGACCTTGTCGCGCAGTGCAACGCTCGACTGTTCGATGCGCTATTACAACGCCGACGGTTCGTTGGGCGAGATGTGTGGAAACGGAGCCCGCTGTTTCGCGCTCTTTGCCGAGCATCTGGGGCTCGGCGGCGAAACCAAATATTTCGATGCTACCGATGGCTTACATAAGGCCGTTATCCGCCGCGCAAGCTCTTTTTCGGGCGAGGTGGAGGTCGGCATGATTGACGTGAAGACAATCCGCAGAGGAGCCGGTTGGTGGTTTCTCAATACGGGCGTTCCCCATTATGTTGAGTTTGCCGAATCGCTGTCGCAGGTCGATCTTTGCGGTCGTGGCCGTCAGATTCGCTACGATACGGCGCGATTTGCCGAGGGAACCAACGTCAACTTTGTGCAGGTTACGGGCGAAGGCCGTCTTTCGATGCGCACCTACGAACGCGGAGTGGAGAACGAAACCCTTGCCTGCGGCACGGGTGCAACGGCCGCGGCGATCGTTACGGCATGCGCGTTGCAGCCCGCCTGCTCTCATTTCGAAATTCAAGTACCCGGAGGCAATCTCTCGGTACGATTTTCGCATGAACCCAATACCGATTTTTTTACGGACATCCGACTGACAGGGCCAGCACGGCGAGTCTTTGCCGGAGTGTTCGACACGTTAAATTTCTAAAATACCACCTATTTTTCATCCATGAAAACATCAAAGGGGATCCGCGAACACGATGCGGACGAACTTCGCAAAGCGAAACGGCTCGATCCGATTCGCAAAAGCGGCAAGGAACGCCACTCGCTTTACAACAATTTTGAGGACGATGACGATGAGCTGCAACCTCGTATCAAACGCGAGTCGGTACTCGACTACCTCGATCCCGAGGAGTAACTTACACAGGTAACATGACAGAAAAAATGATGATGGCAGGCCCGACGGCTCTGCACGTCTGCGATTCGCAGGTGGGAGAGCGTTGTGTCGTGCTGCTCCATGGCTATCTCGAATCCATGCTCGTATGGGAGGAGTTCGTGCCGTTTCTCTACAAACAGGTGCGTGTCGTTACGCTTGATCTGCCCGGACATGGTATTTCGGTGGTGAATGGTGAACTGCATACGATGGAGTTTCTGGCCGATACGGTGGCCGAGGCTCTTCGGGCGTTGGGGATTGAGCGGTGTACGCTGGTTGGCCATTCGATGGGAGGCTATGTGGCGTTGGCTGTTTGCGAACGTCATCCGCAACTGCTTGACGGTGTGGTATTGCTCAGTTCAACGCCTTATGCCGATTCGCCCGAAAAGGCCGAAAATCGTCGTCGCGAAATCGAACTGATTCGTTCGGGCAAGAAAGAGCTGCTGGCGCGAATGGCTCCTGCGGCCGGTTTTGCCGAGGAGAACCTTGCGCGGATGAGGGATGAGATCGAGGACTTGACCGAACAGGTCTTCATCACCGAGGATGCCGGAATCATAGCCCTGCTTAACGGGATGATCGAGCGTCAAGACCGCAGCGAGATGTTGCGCAGATCGGCCGTGCGACAGCTCTTTATCCTTGGCCGCAAGGACCGATATATCACCTCCGAAATCGCCGAAAAGATGGTTGCCGAGCATCCCCAAGCCCAAGTCGTTTGGTTGGAAAATTCGGGACATATGGGTTTTCTCGAAGAGCCGGAGGCTACGGCCAAAGCGATTCTCGACTTTGCAACCGCGGGTCACGAACCGCAGGCAGATCGATAAAAGGGGATTCTCTTCAAAAAAAGTTGCGCCATGTAGAAGATACATGGCGCAGCTATTTTTATACCGAACCGGTCGTTATTTGACGAATTTGATCTCGTCAATCAAATTTTCGGCTCCTGCATATTGGTCGATCACCCACATCACGAAACGAATATCGACGCAGACCGTTTTGAAGTTAGTCGGGTGGAAATAGATGTCGCCCGACATGGATTCACGGTTGCCATCGAATGCCAATCCGATCACATCGCCTCGGCCGTTGAGTACCGGACTACCGGAGTTTCCGCCCGTAATATCATTGTTGGTGAGGAAATTGACGTACAAAGTTCCCTTCTCGCCCCAGCGACCCCACGCCTTGGCGGCGATGAGCGTGCGCATCCGGTCATCGACTCGGAATTCGTAATCTTCTGGGTTGTATTTTTCGGTGTAGCCCGCGATGGTGGTGCGGTAGTCGTAGTGCACACCATCGGAAGGACGGATGTCGCCCACCGTGCCGTAAGTAATGCGCATGGTCGAGTTGGCATCGGGGTATTGAGGTATTCCCTTCGAGGAGCGCATGGCATAGATAGCATGGATGTAGTCGGACTCTATTTTATCGGTCTCGCAGCCCGCTTTTTTGTCGGCTTTTTTGACCATGTCACCGAAACGGCGCGAGGATACCGAGTAGGCGAGTGCAGCCATCGGGTCGCTTAGGATGTCGGCCGCCGTGCGAGGCGTTTCGAACCACGCGCAGAGCTTTTCAAGACTCGTGCAGCAGGTGTTGGCATAGGCGTAATCGACCAATGCAGGGACATCTCCCTTGAACCGCTTGTACATCTCGTCCAACTGTTTGCCCCACAAAGCATGTGGTACGCTGTCGGTGAACGACTGCATCATGTGTGTGAAGACCTCCTTGTCGGTTTCGAGGTCGAAATCTTTCATCATGCGGCGCGTGTTGAGCTTGACGCTCAGAAAATTTTCGTCATCGGCCTTCACCGTTTCGATCTTTTCGCGCTCCATCCGTCCAATGAGTGTCCCCAGTCGGTTGGCGGTCATCAACACATCGCTCGGTGAGATCCACGCCTCTTGGTAGTAACATTTGTTGCGGATGGCGGCAGTGCGACAGGAGTACCCTCGTTTGAGGCTTTCGAGCAGCGCACCGTATTGGTTTTGGCGAGCTGTGTCGGCCTCAATCCATGCGGCGAGTTCACGCTCCTCGGCGGCGCGGATGCCAATCACATCGTAGCGGCGCAGACAGATATTCTCCCACTTTGCATAGTCAGCGTAGTTGCTTATGTTGAAATATTTATCGCTGTAAAACAGACGTACCTTCGGGTCTGCTTCCATGTGTTTTTTGAGGATGTTGAGCCGGTCTCGGCGCGATTTGATGACGATCGGGTTAGTGACATACTCCTTTTCGCGCACGGCGCACGATGACATATAGCGATTGGTGCGACCCGGGAATCCGATGACCATCGCATAATCGTTGTCGTGGACACCGCTTGTTGCTACGCGGAGTACCTTGATCGGTTTGATCGGTTGGTTGTCCGCTGCATAGTCGGCCGGTTTACCCTCCTTGTCGCCATAGACACGATAAAGGGCAAAGTCGCCTTTGTGCTGCGGCCAGCCCCAATTGTCCTGTTCGCCGCCGAATGCCCCGATTGTTACCGGAGGCGCACCTACCAGACGTACATCGCGATAGGTTTCGTAGAAGAAGAGCAGATACTGCTCTCCGCGCCACATTGACGAACATGCCACTTCGTAGGGGCTTCCCTCGCCGTATTTTTTTTCGAGCATGCCGAATATCTTGCGTGTCCCGAATAGCCCTAACTGACCTGCCTTTTCAAGATCGCTACGCAGCGTTTTGGCCTCCTCGGTGACATCCAGCACCTTTCGCAGGAAGGTGACAGTTGTCCCCTTGACGGGCAACTCCTCGCTGCGCTGGCGAGCCCAAAATCCCTGTTCGAGATAGTTTTTTTCGGGGGTGCTGAGTGCGTGTATATCGCCATAAGCCACGTGGTGGTTGGTGATAATCAACCCGTTTTCGGAGATCACACTACCGGTTCCCATGCCGTCGTTGATGGCGACAATAGCGTTACACAGAGCGGGCGATTGCTCGTTGTAAATCTCGTTTGCTTTGAGTTTCAGCCCCGTCTTCTTCATCTGGGGGTAGATCGAGTGCTGGAAGGTGTTGACCAGCCACATACCCTCATCGGCAGCCGCAGAGAGCGGCAGCAGGGCGATTAGCAGGGTGTATAGAAACAGTTTTTTCATGGTCTAATTCGTGTTGTTGTTCAAAAGGGCTTGCCGTTGCAAGCCCTTTTTGGGGTGTTATTCGAGGGTGTGTCCCTCTTTTTTGAAGGCGAATTTCGGTTCTTCGTCTTTGATTGTACCGTCTTTGTACTTCACGCGCCATACCGTTGCGTTGAAGAGTTCGTTCCAGATCTTCTGATCGTCCCACATTGCCTTTACGTAGGTCATACGCAGCACCGGAATTCCCATCTCGTTCAATTCGACATCGAGCCGAGTGATTCCCTCCTGCAACGCGAGAAAACCGCGGAAGTAGGGGAAGTTGCGATTGATGAGCGGTTTTTCGATCGCTGGATAGGCCACCTCATAGATCGCTTTGGGGTATTTGATGCTGTCGGCATAGGTTTCGGTGTTCTTCTTGAACGGGCCCGAAAGTTCGCGCGTTTTCGAGAACATCATTTCCAGAAAATCGCGGCGTGAAATCTTTTCGCCGCCTGCGGCATATGCTTTGAGCGAGTAGTGAACCGGAACAATGCGCACCGTACCGCCATGAGCAGCCATGTGCACCTCTTTGACCTCGATCGAGTCGCGAAGCATCCCTTCGGGAAGGGAGGCCGACGGATCGACGTAGAGTTTCACATCTACCGGACATGCGTATTGCGCATCAAAACCGTAGATGCCCTCTATATTGCGGAGAATGCCGCCGAAGTAGACCATATCCATCTTGTCGTGCAACCCTTCGACACCCAACCGAATGATGTTGAGCGAGTCGAGAGCCGGTGCCGGAGCGTGGAACTTCATGGTTGTGGGCGAGAAAATCGCCTTGTTGATCTCCTCTTCGCTGATGACTGACGGATCGTAGCTGATGATCACGGCGTGACGTTTTACGAAGGTCTTGACCCCGTAAACGCCGGTGACTTTCTGCATTTTTGCCGAAAAGGCTTTCGAACTTCCGAAACATTTTACCGAGGTAAGTCCTTCTATTTCAAGTGTCTTCATCTCGGCCACCTGCTCGTATTCGCCCCACTTCTCATCAATAGTCGGAAGTTCCGTGGTGGAACCTACCGCCAGTGCGATGAAGAAGAGAACAACGGCCAGCAACCCCGGTATCCAGCGCAGAGCCGGACGTCCGGCAACCTGAACCGAATCGCTGTGGCAGCTCGAAACACAATTGCCGCAGAGTGTGCAGTCGATGTGTTTAACGGTCGTCATATTCTTGACGTCAATGCTGTAAGGACATTTTTGGGTGCAGACTCCGCAACCGTTGCAGGTAGCGGCATCGCGTTTGATGCGCAGCAGCGGGAAGAAACGGCTGCTGAGTGTCGTTGCCTCCCAGATGTAGCAGATCGCGCAGGCAAATCCCAACGCCCAAACCCATGCGTTGGCCACTTCGGCCACACCGAGAGCCCACAATAACAGGATTGATGCGAGGAAGGTGAGTGTGAATTTGAAGATATTGCTCAAAGCACCCAGCGGACAGATATATTTGCACCAGAACATCTTCACGAAGAAGCATCCGAGGAAGAGTACGGCGATCGAGATCGAGGCCATCCAAGCCGTAATCTCACCCTTGAATCCGGTGGCGATGGCGTAGTAGGGGTCGAAATTCTTGCAGAAAAGCTCGCTGCTCGAAACCGACATATAGAAAATGACAAATAGTAAGGCGTATTTCAAAATGCGCAGCAGGCGATCGGCGATCGAACCGGAGGTGATGTCGAAGTTGATGTGTAACTTTTTGCCGATCTTGCCCATCGTTTCGCCGACGGTTCCCAGCGGGCAGAGGTATCCGCAGAAGAGTCGGCTAAATAGCACGATTCCGACGGCTAACGTGACTCCCATTGTTATTTGAAGCATGGACATGCTGCAAGCCAACGAGTTGCGAACTAAATAACTGCCCAATGCCTGTAATCCGCCGAACGGACAGTAGGCTTCAACGTCGGCAGGCTTGCTTCCAAGTGTAAGCCCATAGACCACAAATCCCACAATTGCAGCCAAGGTTCCCCATTGCAACAATTGTTTTAACCAGTTGTTCTTTCTTTTCATGTGTGTTTGGTGTGTTATGATGTCTAACCTTACAAAGGTATGCATTTCGAATCGAAAAACCAACGAAAAATGGCATGGGAGCCTATTTTTTATAGGATTATTGGTGTTTTTTTGTTACATTTGTCAATCGTTAGTTTCGATTTATAACAAGCATATGAGAAAAAACAGGTTAATGTGTGCCGTCATCCTTTCGATGGCGGCTTTTGGGGCGGTCGCAGAGCAGGTCGGCGATGAAAAAATCCAAATAGACTCTACGGTTCGCGTAGGACGTCTTGATAACGGAATGACCTATTATATAAAGCATGCTGAAAATCCGGCGCAACGTGCCGATTTCTTCATAGCGCACAATGTCGGAGCCTTACAAGAGGAGGACAATCAGAACGGTCTGGCCCATTTCCTCGAACATATGGCCTTCAATGGAACGAAAAACTTTCCGGCTAAGAATCTGCTGAACTATCTGGCAGCCAATGGTGTGCGATTTGGGTACAACGTCAATGCTTACACTTCGCGCGATCGCACGGTTTACAACGTGTCGAATGTGCCGTTGGTGCGTGACGGGTTGGTCGATTCGTTGTTGCTCATCATGCACGACTGGTCGTATTACATCTCCTGTGAGCCGGCCGAAATTGAGGCTGAACGCGGAGTGATCCGTGAAGAGTGGCGGCGCGGAGACGATTCGCGGTCGCGCATGGCGAAAAAAACGGCGAAGATCGAGTATGCCGGTTCGAAATATGCCCAACGAGATGTGATTGGCGATCCGAATATCATCAACACCTTCGAGCGGCAGACGTTGGTCGATTTCTACCACAAGTGGTATCGCCCCGACATGCAGGCGGTGATTGTGGTGGGGGATGTCGATCTCGATCGTATGGAGCAGAAGATCAAGGCCACGATGTCGGGTATCCCGAAGGCTGTGAATCCGGCTCCGAAAGAGATCTATACGTTGCCCGAAACCGATGAGATGCGCTACGGTGTGATTACCGATCCCGAAACCAAGATGTCGAGTGTGAAGTTGATCTTCCGACAACCCTATCCATCGCTTGAAGAGCGTGCGACGACGGTTGCCGTGCGGAATGATTTGATGCGCAAGGTTTTTGCCGAGATGGTGCGTGTGCGGTTGGCGGCTGCTGAAAAACAGTCCGATGCGCGCTATAAACGGGCTGTGGCAGTGACGGCAAGTTTGCTGACATGCAAGAATACCTATCTGATTACGGCTCTGCCCCACGAAGAGCGGTTGCGCGAGGCTCTCACGGGATTATTCCTCAATGTCGAACAGATTCGCCGCTATGGTTTCGGTGAGGCCGAATTCGAGCAGGCGAAGAGCCGTGTGTTACGTGCCGAGAAGCAGCAGATCGAGAAGATGCGGTTGGCGACCAATACCGAGCTCGCCGGTGTATATGTCGAGCATTTTACCCGTAACGTGCCCTACGCAACCCCCGATGAGCGGTTGCGTGTGGTTGAGTCGCAACTCGGTGCTCTGACACTCCCTGTTATGAATGAGTGGTCGCCCTCCATGTTGGAGCGTGCCGGTATGCTGGTGCTCTTCTCGACTCCGGAGAACAAACCGGTTCCAGCCGAGGCGGATGTTCGCGCGCTGGCTGACTCGGTGGCCAATGCCAAAATCGAAGAACCGGCCGGCTTGGTGAAGGCGGTAACTCCCTTCTTTACCCAGACCCTGACCGCCGGAAAGATCGTTAAGAGCCGCAAGGCTCCCTACGATGCCGAGGAGTGGACTCTCTCGAACGGGGCCAAAATCTATTGGCGGACACTCCCTGAGGTGACCGGTTCGCAGAAGATCGCGGTCAATGCCGTAAACCGCGGTGGTTTTGCGCGGAGCAACGATTTCGAGGCAATGCGCCTGTTGCAGGGCTACATCCGGTCGATGGCTGTGCGTGATTACGATAAGGTGCAGATGCGCGACCAGCTCTCACAACACAATACCCGTGCATCCGCTACGCTGAACCGCAATTCGGCGGTTATTACGGCGGCGGCATCGCGCTCCGAATTCGAATTCATGTTGCAGGCCGTGCGCCTCTACATCACCGATCCCAATTTCGGACAACCTTATACCGAGTATGTGGAGGAGCAGATGCGTAGTCTGAATCGCGGTTTGTCGCAACGAGCCATCTACAATCGTCGTTCCGACTCGATTGCCTATGCGGGACATCCGTGGTTGGCACAGCCTACACGCGCTCTTTATGAGCGTTTGGACGGTCGCAAGGCGCGCGAGCTATACGACCTGCTCTTTGGCAACGTCTCCGACTACACCTTCTTCTTCGCCGGTGAGATCTCCGCTGCCCAAGCACGCCCGCTGATCGAAAAATACATCGGGTCGTTGCCGGCTGCTCCTCGCCAGAAGTTCCGCGAGCAGGATTTTGAGCTTGCTGCCGGCATTCGTGATTTCGAGTATGTCGATACGACGGCTGTCACACCCAAGTCGAATATTGAGCGCACCTATCACGGTAAGTTTAAATGTACTCCGGCTAATTATGCCACGATGCGTTATTTGACCTACATCCTCGGTGCGCGCTACATGTCGACCGTGCGAGAGGAGAAGGGCGGCACGTATCATATTGGCGTGCAAAATGAGATTGGCGCGCGGCCTTACGGCTATTGTCATGTGCTTGTGAAGTTCGATACGGCTCCCAACCTGAGTGCAATGTTACTCGAAGAGGTGCAGAAGGGGTTTGAACTGTTGGCGGCAGAAGCTCCTTCGGAGCAGGAGGTAACGCAGGCTCGACTCTATTTCGAAAAGGTCAATGCCGAGCGGAAGTCGCAAAATCAGAAGTCGATCGGTTACTGGATCGGGAAGATGCAGGGGTTGGCGATTGACGGGGTGGATCTCGAAGGTGATAACCCGGCTTACTTTGCGGCCGTTACTGCGAATCAGATCAAAGAGTTGGCACACTCGATTCTTTCGCAACAAAATCGTTTCACCACCATCTTTACCCAACAATAGTGCTGGGTGCAGTACGAAACAACAGACCGGAGGGCGGAGAGCTCTCCGGTCTGTTGTTTTTGCCTGAAAAGATGCGCTGTTGAGTTGCCGATAATGGCTTCGGCGCGTTTCTTGCGACGGGTCAAAAAAAAGTGCAGCAAAAAGATGAAAATAGGACAAATTGAACAACGGGCTTGGGCGATTTTCGTGCGAGACATGGGGAGAATTCGTCCTTTGGTTGCGATAATAACGTGTGCCGGAGTATTATTTTCTTATATAACGGCCATTTATATTACAGGCCCTTTCCACGAAGCCTCGAAGTGGATGGGTGCTATGTTGGCTGCGACGTCGACAATTGTCGTGTTGAAGATGACCTCTTATAAGGAGTCGCTGCGCGCCGGTTGGATGCGTGTATTAGGGACTTTTTTGGGGGCTTTGATTGCGTTTATATACCTCATTAACTGGCATTTCACGCTTGGGGGATTGTTGGCTTCTGTCTTTGTGCTCGAAACCATCAGCATGATGATCGGGATATATAGCAACGACCGAATTTCGACGATCACGCTGGTTATCATCCTACTCATCTCGCAGGATACCCACCACATGCCCCCTGCCGTGAATTGCCTGCTGCGATTTGTCGAATCGGTTGTGGGCGTGGGGATTGGCATTGGGCTGGTTTGGGTGTTGGATCAGTTGGCAAGATGGCGGAAAAAGGCAAAACTAAAAGCGTGAAAAATTTCAAGAAAAAATAGGATGCTTCGCCCGCTCTGTGGAGCTTTGTCGGAAAATATATCCGCTTTTAAATCTGTAAAATAGGATCGTGTCGTCGACCGATTGGCTCCTGCAAATCGTATTGTATCAATTTTTTTACAGAAAAAAGCCGCCGAAGTGCCCTAATTTTTTATTGTGTCGATTTGATTCAGACACTCAATGATGATTCGGGTGCTATCGCGCACCTCCTCTTCGGTGATGGTCAGTGGGGGCGAGATGCGGAAAGCGGTGTCGCAAAAAAGGAACCAATCACTCAAAATTCCAGCCTCCTTGAATAACTCCATGATACGATAGAGTTTTGTCGAATCGCCCAGTTCGATCGCGATCAACAGACCCGAACGGCGAACCTCTCGCACGGCGTGGTGGCCACTTAACAGCGATTCGTAGAGAGCCCCTTTTGTTTCGACTGATTTGATGATTTGGTTGTTAATGAGGTAGTTGAGTGCGGCGAGTCCGGCGGCGCAGCAGACCGGATGCCCCCCGAAGGTGGTGATATGTCCCAATACGGGGTTTGCTTGCAACGTATCCATAATCTTGTGTCCGGCTACAAATGCTCCTAACGGCATGCCGCCGCCGAGGGCTTTGGCCAGGCAGACAATATCGGGGGTGACCCCGTACTTTTGCATGGCGAAAAGTGTGCCGGTGCGCCCCATACCGGTCTGTATCTCATCGAAAATCAGCAAAGCCCCCACCTCATCGCAGCGTTTGCGCAGTGCATCGAGATATCCGGTATGCGGAGTTCGAACGCCCGCTTCGCCCTGTACGGGTTCGACCAAGACGGCGGCTGTGCGTTGCGTGATGCGATTGAGAGCCGCTACATCGTTGAACTCAATAGCCTGCACATCGGGTAGCAATGGCCGAAAAGCAGCCTTCCACTCCTCCCCTTCGGGAGCTCCCATTAGACTCATGGCTCCGTGTGTTGAGCCGTGGTAGGCACGCCGCATCGAGATCAATTCGGTGCGGTGGGTGTAGCGTTTGGCTAATTTTAAAGCCCCTTCGACAGCTTCGGCTCCCGAATTGACAAAGTAGACGCTGTCGAGCGGCTCCGGAAGTAGTTCGGCCAGACGTGTTGCATAGCCAACCTGCGGGCTTTCAACCAATTCGCCGTAGACCATCACGTGCATGTAGCGTGCAGCCTGCTCCTGTACGGCCTGCACAACCGCCGGATTGGCGTGGCCGACATTGCTGACCGAAACGCCCGCCACGAGGTCGTAAAAACGCTTGCCCTCCGGCGTATAAAAAAACGAACCTTCGGCATGCGCCACCTCGACCAACATCGGTGACGGCGATGTCTGTGCCACATGGCACAGAAACTGTTTGCGTAAAATCGTATTCATTGTTAATGACCGAATTGGCGGTTTAAAATCTGTTCCGAGTCGTGGATGCTTGCGCACATCCAACGATAGAGTGTTGCGGCTTGTTCGGCGGGAGGCAGTTGCCAGTCATCGACCTGTGCGCGGATGCGGGATGAGAGTAGGTAGATCAGAATAGCGGCCGAGGCCGATACATTGAGACTTTCGACCATGCCACACATCGGAATGAGTAGATACTCATCGGCTTCGCGCATCACTTCGGGTGAGATTCCGGCGTGTTCGGTGCCGAAAACCAAGGCGAATTTTCCGCGTGTGACATCAAACGTTTCTGGGGTACACGAGTGGCGGTGAGGGGTGGTGGCAACGATCCGATACCCCTTGCTACGTAATGCCGTTAGGGCTTCGGTGGTTGAGGCGTGGCGTTCGACATCAATCCAGCGATCCGTTCCGCGCACGATGTTCGAAGCCGGCTCAAATTTGCAAAGCGATTCGACCGTATGCAGCGACTGTACGCCGAATGCTTCGCAGTTGCGTATCAATGCGCTGGCGTTGTGAGGGTGGAACGTATTTTCAGCCAGCACAGTCATCCGGTTGGTGCGAGCCGCAATCGTGCGTCGCAACACCTCGGCTCGTGCTTCGGTCATGAAACCGGAGAGGTATTCGATCCGCTCATCGTACCATGCCAGCTCTCTATTTTCGGTATTTCTCATCTTCATCGAGGATTTTCAGGTAACTTTCGTAGCGTTCGGGGGCAATTTGTCCGGCTCGAACCGCCTCGACCACCGCGCATCCGGGTTCGTGGGTGTGGGTGCAGTTGTAGAACCGACAGTTGCTCGCGGCACGCATCATCTCCGGAAAGTAGTGTCCCAACTCGGCATCGTCAATGTCGATCAAACCGAACCCCTTGATCCCCGGGGTGTCAATCACCGCGCCACCGCCGGAGAGTGGATACATGGCCGAAAAAGTGGTTGTGTGGCGACCTTTGTGGTGGCTTTCGGAGATCTCACCCGTGCGGATGTCGAGTGCTGGATCAATCGTGGAGATCAACGTTGATTTGCCGACACCCGAATTTCCGGATATTAAGGTGATCTTTCCGGCAAGCAATTGACGAACCGCATCGACCCCTTCGCCGCTGCGTGTCGAGACCTCGTGCACGGCGTACCCGATTGGTTCGTAGATAGCTCGGAATGCGGCGATCTCATCGACCTGTTGCAGATCCGTTTTCGAGAGGAGAATGGTCACGGGGACTTTGTAGGCCTCGCATGTAACCAGAAAACGATCGACAAATTCGGTGGCGGTCTCCGGTGAGCGGAGTGTTACCATCAGTAGTGCCTGATCGATGTTTGCGGCGATGATGTGCGACTCTTTCGAGAGGTTTGATGCGCGGCGGATGACATAGTTGCGGCGCGGTTCGATTGCTGCGATCACGTAGTCGCCTCCCTCATCGGCTTCGCACTCAACCGTATCGCCGACAACGACCGGATTGGTCGATCGAACCCCTTTGAGGCGCAACTTTCCGCGAATGCGGCATTGCAACGTCGCTCCATCGTGGAGCACATCGTACCAACTGCCGGTGGCGCGTATGACCGTGGCCGTAAATCTCTTTTGCAGCGTCATGCCTCTCTCTGTTTAGGGGATTCGGGTAACCTTTCGCCGATTCGATCAATAAACGGCACGACCTTTTGCGAAAAATCAATCATCGGGCGATAACATTTTGATCGCTGAATCGTCTGGGGCCCCACCAATGAGTAGTCGGTATTGAGCCGATCGAAGGCGGCGAATAGCGCGCTTGTTATTAATAGGTATTTAAAGAGGGCGGTTACCACCCCCAACACCCGGTCGGCGATCCCAAACCCTGCGAAATGGAGTACCTTGCGTAAAATCCGAGCTGTAATGGCCACCGCAACGATCACGGCGATCAGTACCACGACAAATCCGCCGGCAGCGGCACTCTGTTCGTCCAGGTGTAGCCATTCGCCGACGCGCAAGCCGAATCGAGCCGCCAGCCAAATGCCGGCAACCAAGGCTGCAAGTGTGCATATCTGGACGACAAACCCCTGCCGCCAGCCGCTATACACTGCCCATACTCCAATAATACAGACGATTATATCTATTGTATCCAATGATTTCTCTATGATTTGTTTCTGTAAAGATACGAATATTTTTAGAAACGACTAATCACGGTCGAAAATGCGGGCGGTACAATTTGGTGTATGGGGGTAAAAACGAAATGCAGTAAACAGCAGGAGCAGAGAAACACCTCAAAACAT
>CAYOKU010000015.1:0-37504 GCA_964404645.1 uncultured Alistipes sp. | reverse complement strand
CAATCACAAAAAGAGATCGCAAACAAAACAGGCCATCCGACTCATTACAAATCTATTTTTAACCATATAAACCACAAACTATCTGTACCTATATATATAATATCTACATACAACTTCGATTTTCGCCAGAGAGAAGCGGAAATTTTTAAATTTCTCGCACCGCCGAAACAATCGACTCATCAAAATAACAATTCATTCACTATCAATATTATAGATCAAAACCACAACCAACAGCATCTTCAACCAAAGGATTTATAGTAAAAAAAATTACACAAAATAGCTTTGATTATAATTTTATTGCTATATTTGTTTTTGAATAATGAATACTTTTAAGGAAAAAGGTAAATAAAACCGGCCCAAGAGCATGAAATTCAGCATTCGAAAATACCCACCTAAACCGCCCATAATACCATGTATTATCCAACAATCCAATAATTTATTAACCGAACCTCCAAACCTCACGCCCTTTATGGTAAAAAACCGCCTTTAATCGCGCTGCTTGCCTAAGCAGTCATTTCAAGTTGCACATCGCCAACTACAACAGTTAATTGACACGGAGCGAACCGAACCAATCGGTACAAACTCCGTTTATACTCACATGAAACAATTAAATTAGGGAATATGACAATGACTATACAAAAGTTTTTTTGTAAAACAGCATTCCGGTCATTTGCATTGATACTGTGTCTTCTGCCGATTACGGAGCTACACGCAAATTCCGAATCAGTCTATTTAGAAAACATTGCAAATGAGCCTGTTGCCGCCCAACAAGGGGGGGGGATTTCGAGACTCTCCGGACGTGTTCTGGATGAAAACAAAGCAGGAATTGCCGGTGCAACCGTTATTATAAAAGGGGGCACACGAGGCGTGATTACGGACATCGACGGTCGCTTCTTGATTGATGTGAAACCTACCGATGCCATTGAAATTTCCTATCTGGGCTATGACAGCCAGATCATCAAGGTCGGAACCCAAACCCAGTTGACGATCGAAATGACCCGCAAAGTCTCCGAATTGGAGGCGGTCACCGTTGTTGCTTACGGCAAACAGCGCAAGGAGAGCATCATCGGAGCCATCAATACCATCGACGCCAAAGATCTGAAAATCTCAACCGGACAACTCTCATCGGGTCTGGCCGGTAAATTGGCCGGTATCGTGGTGATGCAGCGCACGGGTGAACCCGGAGCCGGAGCCGACTTCTGGATTCGCGGTGTCAACACATTCGGTGCCAACAACACGCCATTGGTACTTGTAGACGGTATCGAGCGCAGTATGGATTTGGTCGATGTGGACGACATTGCCACCTTCTCCATCTTGAAAGATGCCACCGCTACGGCCGTTTACGGTGTCCGCGGAGCAAACGGCATCGTGTTGATCACCACCAAACGCGGTGCGGAGTCAACCCCGAAAATCAACGTCAAGGCGGAGTTCGGCATGACGCAGCCGGTCAAGATTCCTAAAATGGCCAACACCAAACAGTGGCTCGACTATTTCAATGAACTATATCGCGATGCCGGAGCCGGCGAATCGCCCATTTCGGAGTACGCCCGTCAGATGTACCTGAGCGGTCGCGATCCCGACCTCTATCCATCTGTCGATTGGACAAAGACCGTCTTCAAAGAGATGGCAATGACCGGACGCATCAACGTCAGTGCCACCGGCGGCGGCAAATCGGTACGTTATTATGTAGGCGGTTCATACTACACCGAAGGCGGCATCTTCAACATGGCCAACAACGATCGTTACGATGCCCAGATGAACTACAACAAATTCAATTTCCGTTCGAATGTCGATATCAACATCACCAAATCGACCGAATTAGGGCTTTCGCTTTCGACGCAATACACCATGAAAAATGCGCCCGGAACCAACCTATACGACCTCTACAACTACACGCTCTACGTAACCCCGATTGCCACTCCGACCATCTTCTCGGACGGCACGCTGGCCAATCCGCCCGAGAGCGGCAGCTACAACCCCTACAACATGCTGAACAACACCGGTTACAGCCGCACCAACCGCATTGTTGCACAGTCGTTGATGTCGTTGACGCAAGATTTCGGCGACATTATCACACCGGGGCTTAAAGCCAATGTCAAATTTTCATGGGATGCCGATAACACCACGGTCCTGCATCGCCGCATTGTTCCTTCGACCTATTCGGCAACGGGTCGCGACGAGAATGACAAACTGATCTTCGCACAGGCTAACGAAGGGACAAACTACATGACGCTGGTTCGCGCCAACGAAGGTTGGACAACCATCAACTTCGAGGCATCGGTCAACTACGAACGTGTCTTCGCAAACGACCATCGAGTTAGCGCAATGTTCCTATACAGTATCCGCAACAAGAGTAACAACGTACCGGCCAGTTACATCTACGCTTACCCCTATCGCAATATGGGTATCGCCGGTCGTTTCACCTATGCGTTCCGCGACAAATATTTCGCCGAATTCAACTTCGGATACAACGGTTCGGAGAACTTCGCTCCGGGCAAACGATTCGGCTTCTTCCCCGCCTATGCGTTGGGTTATATGATTAGCAACGAGAAATTCTGGGAGCCGCTGCGCGACAAGATCAACATTTTGAAAATCAGAGGTTCTTACGGAAAGATCGGTAATGACCAGATCGGCGGCAGTCGCCGTTTCGCCTACAACACCACGATGAATACATGGGCACCCGGATTCAATTTCGGAACAACATGGAACGATACATCCGACACGGGTGGACACCCCCTCACCGGCATCTCGACCGGCGACTACGGCAATGCCAACGTATCGTGGGAAGAGGCAACCAAATCGGATATCGGTATCGAGTTGGGCCTTTTCAACAAAATCAAGATTCAAGCCGACTACTTCTACGAGAAGCGCGAAGGGATCTTCATCCAACGCGAATCGACCCCTTCGGTGGTGGGTACAAAGGTGGCGCAATACGTCAACCTCGGCCGCATGAAGAATCAGGGATTCGACATGTCGTTGGAGGTCGAGCACCGTTTCAACAAGGATCTCTACTTGTCGCTGCGTGGAAACTTCACCTACAACCGCAACAAGAAACTCTATGACGACAAACCGGATCAGATCTACAAATATCAGAATCTGGCAGGATTTGCCTACAACCAACAGTTCGGACTGATCGCCGAAGGGTTGTTCGAATCGGAGGAAGATATCGCCAACTGGCCCAAACAGGATTTCGGCAAGGTACGTCCGGGTGATGTCAAGTATCGTGATATCAACGGAGACGGTGTGGTCAACACCTACGATAAGGTGGCGATCGGTTATACAACGGTTCCGGAGATCAACTACGGATTCGGAGCGAGCCTCGGCTGGAAAGGGTTCGATGTATCGGTCTTCTTTGCCGGAGTGGGGCATGTTACACGCCTCATCGGTGGCCAATGTTTGTATGGAGCCTCCTCGAACATCATGCGTATGGGACAGATCTACGCCGACATCGCCGAGAATCGCTGGACGCTGGACAACCCAAATCCCAACGCACCCTACGCACGGCTCTCGCTCAACAAGGTCGAAAACAACCAGCAGCCCTCCACATTCTGGCAGCGCAACATGAGTTTTCTCCGACTCAAAAATGCAGAGTTGGGTTATACGATTCCCAAGAGTTTGACCAGAAAATGGGGACTCTCAACAATCCGGTTCTATGTACAAGGAGTCAACCTGCTAACGTTTAGCGATTTTAAGTTGTGGGATCCCGAAGTTGAGGCTAATTTCGGTAACGTATATCCAACAGTACGTACCGTAACACTTGGTGTAAATGTTAACTTCTAACAAAAACTCTGAATTATGAAACTACTCCGTATATTAGCATCCGTTATATTAACATTTGCCCTTTCGTTGACCTCGTGCGACTCGTTCTTCGATGTCGAACTGGACGATCAGGCCAATATCGACGAAATATTCAGCAAAAGCACGACAACCAAAAAATATCTGTCGCATCTCTACTCCTACATTCCGATGGACGAAGAGATCGTCGGCAGTCACGGCTGGGTTGTTCCCCGTTCGGACGAAGGGCAATACTCATTCTATCAATGGGTCAACTACCTGCTCTACAAGACCGGCAATTACAGCAGTGCAACTCCGGCCGGTGAAACGACCTATAATTATTGGCCAACCTATTACATTGCCATCAACCAATGCTCGGTCTTCATGGCAAATGCCGACAAAGACAAGGAGGACAACGCCGCCACCATCACAACCATGAAGGCCGAAGCTCGATTCCTGCGCGCCTACTACTACTTCTGCCTGTTCCGTCAATACGGCCCCGTATTTATCTGGGGTGACCGATTGGCTGATGAAACCATCCCCGCATCGTCCATCGACCGCAACACCGTTGAAGAGACCGTTTCGTTCATCGCCTCGGAGTTGAAGGCCGTTGCCGAAATTCTCCCGAGCGACATCACCGAGGTGGGTGAGTCAGAGGCGCGTTGGATGGGTCGTGCCACCAAAGGGGCCGCATTGGCTCTTCGGTCGCGCGTACTACTTTATGCCGCATCGCCACTCTACAACGGTTGCGACCTGTACATCGGCCAGATGCAGAACAAGGCGGGTAAATTCCTCTTCCCCCAACAAAAAGACGACACCAAATGGGAGGCTGCCGCACAAGCCGCATTGGATGTAATCAACATGAATAAGTACGATCTGTGCAAATCGACTGCTACGGGCGACAAATTTAAAGATGGAGCCGCGTCATATCAGAAGGTGATGTTTGATGCATGGAATCAGGAGACCATCTGGGGTTGGTGGTATCGCACCTCCTCTGCCTATGCCTATATGGGTACGGTCGGTGGACAGTTAGGCCCGGGTCTTCCTCCCGGATTTGCACTCTACGCATTTGGAGGTATCGCTCCATCGCTCAACCTGATCGACTCTTATCCCATGTGGGAGAGTGGTCGCTATCCGGTGAAGGGCTATCAAGGCACAAACGACCTCTCCCAACCGATCATCGATCCGCAGTCCGGCTACTCGGCCACAGGCTTTACCGACAATTACAAACAGCCAATCGACGTTGATTGGGCTCCGGCCATCAAAGCACACAACAGTTGTGTCGGTCGTGACCCACGTTTCTATGCCTGTGTGGTTCCCAATGGTTTCTACTGGCCGAACAAAACAAAGAACAAACGATTCCGCTGCTACAACAATGCCGAATGCGAATCGAAATGGAGTGCGACCAACGAATGTATCCGCGTGGGATATGCTTGGCGGCGACTCTACAAAGCCAACACCTCTTTGGACAAGCAGGAGGAGTATAAGGCAATCCGATATGTCTATCCGGCATTCCGCATGGCCGAGATCTATCTCAACTACGCCGAGGCGTGCAACGAAAAGCCGCAGCGCGATGCCAACACGGCCATTACCTACTTGAACAAAGTGCGTAATCGGGTGGGTCTGAACAATATCGAGGTAGCCTATCCGGGTATTGCCGCCGACAAGGAGTTGTTACGCTGGTGCATCCAGAAAGAGCGCATGGTTGAGTTTGCATTCGAGGCACAACGCCACTACGATGCCTGCCGTTGGATGATCGCCAAGCGAGATTATCCGGGCGACAACTGGACGTTGCATGTCAGCGCAACCACCTACGAGCAATCGTACGAACGTTCTAACACCGATTTTATCGGCAGTCCGAAGGTTTTCCGCGACAAAGACTACCTCTTCCCGATCAGCTCGCTGCAACTTGCCGAGATGACCAACATGACTCAGAATTACGGACATTAAAAAAACGCTTGAACCTATGAAAATACAGATATGGAAACCATTGATAGCGGGATTGATCGTTTCGACCCTGCTGGCCGGTTGCAAAGACGAACGCGACAACTACATGGTTGACGACACATTCTCATTCGTCAGCGCAGAGAAGTACGCAAGCGTATCGGTATACAACGAAACCTATAAATTCGCCGTCATCAAGAACGGCAAAGGTTCTCAGAGTGCCAAAGCCTACCTATCGGTTGCCGAATCGGCTCTTTCCGACTACAACGCCGCAAAGGGAACGAACTACCAACTGATGCCGGAGAATTGCTACAAACTCTCAACCTCGACTCTCGGTTTCTCCGAAAAAGAGATTCGCAAATTTGTCGAGGTAACCTGGGACGATGCGGCCGTCTTCGCTCTCGGCAAGGGAGAGTATGCGATTCCGCTCCAACTCACCTCCGACGAGAACTCACTTTCGGTTGATAAAAATCGCAACATCATCATCATCAACCCCAAGGGCGCATCAATCGGCATGAGTAAGATCTTGGCAGATGCCGTTTCTCCGTCTGCCGCAGCCGAAACCGTCAGCTACAAAGGAACGATTGCACTCTCCGACCCTATTTCAGTCATGGATGTCACGGTCAATTATGCCATCGACAACTCGCTGATCAACGCCTATAACGAAGCAAACGGAACAACCTACCAAGCCGCTCCGTCCGGTCTGGTTTCGTTGGCAGCCAAATCCTCACAGATCGCCGCCGGCAAGACCGAAACCTCGTTTGAGTACAAGATCGACTCCAAATCGCTGTTTACGGGAAACATACTCAACGCAGTGGATAATAACCAATATCTGGTTCCGGTACGCATATCTACCCTTTCGGTCGATGGCATCAGCATCTCAAACAGCACGATGTACATTCCCGTGGTGATGAACAAACCGGTAAAAGGCCCTTGGAAGATTCTGGAAGGAGCCGAGAACTGTTATGCGAAAGACCCGAATAACGGAGGTGCTGCATGGATAGCACAGTACGTTGCCGACCGGCTCTTTGATGGCGATCACGGCGTAGGTCACGAATGGATTTCGTGGTTTGCAACTCCGAACAAATTCCCGATGACATTTGTCGTGGACATGGGGACAACTCGCGTATTTACGATGTTCAAAATCAGCGATTACACGACACACCAAGGCAACTTACGCGAATATGAGTTGTACACCGCAAAGGAGTACGATGCAACAAATACGCAATGGACGCTTGTTGCCAAAGGTAAACGCGATTACGCATGGACAGCGACGGGAAAAGTCTACGATTTTCCGGTTCAGACGATGGCTGCCGGTCGTTATTTGAAGTTTGTCATCATCAAGGCCGAATCCTCAACGGGAGATTACGCCAACGGCCGCGGTAAGCTGGGTGATGTACAAGGTCTTGGATTTTAACTTGAATCAGACGTGCGGTGCAAAAAGCGGCCGCACGTCTGATCTTTTTTTATTTTTACTGCGTACAAATTACGCATAACTAATCGTTACTCAGCATGATGAAACCTTGCTTTGTCTTGATGCTTTTTTGCAGCCTGACGATCACTCGCTGCTCCGGTAGCGAAACGGAATCAGAGGGATTAAAACCCGCTATGGAGATGAATATCGAGCAATCAGGCTCGACATCGGTCACGCTTGGGGTCAAATATGTAAACGCCTCACACATCCGTCTGATGTGTGTCAACACTGATGCCGCTTCGAGAGAGACAGCACAGAGCGTTGCTGCCAAAGGGGCAAAACATACCGCAGCAAGGATCATCGTTGACGGATTAACTCCATTGACGAATTATACGCTCCTCGCCGTGGCATGCAGCGACAAGGGCGCATGCAGCGACCTTCAAATCATCAAATTCGCCACCGAAGATACAACCTCGGAGATGTATGCTTGGGAAAAGACCCGAAATGGGATACTCTCCTATTCCGATATGATACTCTGTTATGGAGGAAGCCCCCACCGCACCCCCTACCGTTGGGATAAGGCGCGATTTGCTCCGTTGGTCAGCTACACCAATGAGAAGGGGAGCGAGCAGTGGTTATTCGATGCTTTCCTCTGCATCGAGTTTCAGTCAAGCAACCGATCCGATGGTCAGAATTACGCCTATATGGTAGGGTTGATGAAAGATTACGGGTTTTCAGCCGGAAAAGCGCAGTGGCAGGAGCTAATCGACTATTGGTTTGATAGTGACAACGGAGTGAATGCACTCGAAGCCGCCGTCAAGGAGGCGTCATTACGCCTCGGAACACCGCCCAGCAAACGCAAGGTTGTCATTACGATGCCCGACCCGATCATCTACAAAGTCTACGATGGTAAAGGGAATGGCTCGGGAAACCCCAAAGCAACGGTCTATTGGGGCGAATTGAACGGCCGCAAGTTGGATTTCGGAGTTGCGCAAGATCGGATAGATGCCTACAAATGGTATATCAACGAGGTTCGCAAACGATTCAATCAGAAGAGTTATCAGTATGTTGAGCTGGCCGGATTCTACATCATCTCGGAAGAGTTGGCCTCACCCGATGATGGCTGGAACTACGAATTAAAACGTTCTGACGAGGTTGTTCCCTACGTTGCCGCCTATCTGCACACGCTCAATGAATCGCTGAACTGGATTCCTTACAACCGAGCCGCCGGTTATACTCGGTGGAAAAAATTCAGAGTTGACTACGCCTACATGCAACCCAACCATTTCTGGGACAATGCGGGGGAAAAGCCGCTCTCTCGATTCTTTGCCGACATCAAGGCCAATAATCTGGCTATGGAATTTGAATTCGACGAAGCATTATTGGAAGGAAAGGCCAACAGCGACACCTACAAAGCACGTTTCCGTGCATACATGACGGGGGCAAAACAAAACGACATCTACGGTTCGCAGCCATTGAGCTACTACCACGGTACGAACGGATTCTACGAACTTTGGAAATCCACGGCCGAGAAAGATAAAGCCCTCTACCACGAGTTCTGCCAATTCGTGATCGGCAACCCACTACGCAAATAACTACATTTCGCAAATTTAGATTTAGTCAACGCACAAATACCCAACCATGAAGACTCACCAGTTTTTTACGATCAGCCTCCTGTTCACGGCATTTGCAGCCACCAGCCTCCCTGTCGCAGGGCAAAATTACCAAACCGATCCCATTCAGGATTTGGCACTGATTTATCAAGGAGGCAGCCACCGTCTTGATTGGACGGTCGATGAGTTCCGTCCCTATGTCGTTCACCAATTCGCCGATGGCTCGAAAGATTGGTTTTTCGATGGTTTTCTCTTCCTCGAATTCAAAGATGGTTCGGGACGCAATTATACGGTGGGATATGAGAAATTAAATGCCCGCAAACAGGAGTGGGAGTGGCTATTGAATCGCATTTTCGAATCGGGGAAATCGTTATCTGCGCTAAATGCATCTATTGGCGAACAGATTCGGGTGATCGGCAAGCCGGGATTCAAACACCGCGTGGTGCTGGGTCTTCCCGAAGCGATCCGTAACCAGAAAGATTGGGGAGAGTTAGAGGGGCGCGCACTCGACTTCTCACAGCAGGCCGATCAGATAGCCGCTACGAAATGGTATATCAACGAACTTGTGCGCCGTTTCAAAGCGGCCAAATTCAAACATCTGGAACTTGCCGGATTCTACTGGGTGGCCGAAGATACCCACAACTGCGCCGACCTCACGATCCCGCTCAGTCAATATATACACGCCACAGGCAAACGGTTCTACTGGATTCCCTACTGGAAAGCGAAAGGGGCTCAGGAGTGGCAACGGCTCGGTTTCGACATCGCCTACCAACAACCCAACCACTTCTTCAACCACGCGATTCCCGACAGCCGCCTCGACGATGCTTGCGCGTTCGCTCAACAGCACGGCATGGGTATGGAGTTCGAGTTTGACGAAAAAGCCACGGCGGCGCACCCTAAAACCTCTTACGACCGGATGGTCGCCTACATGGATCATTTCGAAAAGAATGGAGTCTTCGCCTCCTCGGCCATTGCCTACTACTGCGGTAATCGAGGTGTGCTGACACTCTGCGAATCATCGGAACCGAAAGATCAGCTCATTATAGATCGATTGGCGCGACTGATCCAGCAACGACACGCCACACAAGCGGGGCGTTCTCCCAAAAAACAGGCACACCGAATCAAACGATAAACCAATATGCATTGGGGCAAAACCATACTCTACCTGCTGCTCGGCTCGGTGCTGCCATCGCTGGCATGCACCCGAGCACAGTCGGTGCAAGATCCGGAGCCGGCCGGCAATAACGGCCGACCCTACTCCCAGCAACTATACCTGCGCCGAGAGGGCGACAACCTCTACCTTTCGGCCAAAATGGATCGGCGCACAGACATTATTTATTGGTTTAAGCCCTGTATGTTCAATGAGTTATACACGTTTTACCGAGTCGGGATAACCCCCAACAACGATGCTCTCCCCACGACACACCCCGAAATTGCCCCGCAAACCATCCTCAATCTGGCATACAGCGACAACATCGGCCCTTTTGCCATTGCAGGATGCGGTTGGTGTGGCGCAAACCACAAATACAAAGAGCGATCCGCACGAACAGCCTACAACAAAAGTTTTGAGATTCGCGCCGACCACAAACCGATCGAACGAGATACCGCACTATGGGCGAATTCGGTGGTCGTCGAGTCGATCAATATGATTTTGGATCCATCGCGACCCACCTTTGATGGCTCGGCAGATGAGGTGCTCCGAGAACCTTTGTGCGAAGAGCAGGTGCTGCATCGAATCGATCGAAACAATATCGAGGTTCGTGTTTCACACCGATTCATCAACCCCACACCCGTAACGATTGCCATCTACTACGGCATGCAGTCCATGTTTGAAAAGGAGACCGAAATCTTCACATCGGGAGGGGCTTATAGCGATTGGACGCCGACGACATCCGTGTCCGAATTTCACAAGAGAGAGTATCCCACGTTCAGACGTTATCTCGAAAGAAATAAGTCCGCCTATCAAGCCACCTATCTTCTACCCGAAGGGCTGGGCGACCATGCACAACTGGGCGACGGCGAGGTGGTATTCATCAACGCCTCCTACGGCAAAACCTACCATAAGCTCTTGGCAAACGAACCCGTGGAAGCCGGCAAAGGGATCCATTGGGGCGGTGTCTACACTTGGTTTACGACACCATTTGTTGATGATTCGGAGCTTCTCTGTTACGAGGGGATTCTTCACGGAAAAATTGCCTTGTTCATAGACTGTAAACGTCCCTGCAACCGAACATTAACCCTACCGAACTATCTCCACACGAAGGACTATCATACGGTGGAGAGCAATGGCAGGATCATTGTCACACCGCTCAGTTCCCAACAATTGAACATTACGGCCGAGGAATCGGGCGCATGCATCCTGCAACTTCAATAAGTCGACAACGCTATTTGCGTTGAACCTTGCGCGCCTGTTTCAACGCTTTGTCGACAACTGGCGGCAGGATTCGCTCCATCACCTCATAGCCCACCTCGGTGGGGTGAACTCCGTCATTGGAATAGTCGGCAATCATCCCCCCCTGCGCATCGGCCATGGCCGAGTGATAATCGACATAGAGGATCTTCGCTTTTTGCGCATAAGCACGTATCATCGCATTCAACTCTATGACTTTCGGAGCCGGATTAAGCCCTTTGCGCCAACCAAAATCGGCAACCGGCAACACCGAGCAGAGCACGGGAACAACCCCGTTTGCGCGAGCAAGTTCCGCCATGGAGATTATATTATCAAGGATATGCGCCAAGGATATATACCCGTTATTCTGGGCAATATCGTTCGTTCCACCGGCAATCACTGCGACACGCGGAGCCAGATCGAGCAGATCAGCTCGAAACCGAGCAAGCATTTGTGCAGTTGTCTGACCACTAATCCCGCGACCCACATATTGGTGTTCGGCGAAAAATTCGGGATGCTTCGCCGCCCACCCTTCGGTAATCGAGTTACCCATAAGAACAGCCTTCGGACTCTGCCGGATCTGTTCGTTGGCCTGCTCGTAGCGGCCGAAATTAGCCCAATCGGTAGGAGTTTGCGCTTGGGCGAAAAGTACCAAGCAACTAAACAGAGACAAAATAACTATTTTTCTATTCATCGGACTTTATAAAAGAATTTAGATTTCGTTTACAAGATAAGAAAAACGAACCGATTATCGGAGATATGGTGCTATTTTTTCAGCCCATCGTTGATATCCGGCCGCTTTGAGATGAATACCATCGAAGGTATATTCATCGGGCAAAACACCTTCGCGTTGCAGACTCGTCCACAGATCAATATAGACCAATCCTCGCCGCTCGGCCATCTGACGCAATAAACTGTTAAAGGCGACAATCCGTTGATTTTTTCCCTTAAAAAACTTCTCATTGAGCAGCTCGTTGAGCGGCAGCAGACTTTGAATGTAGATTTTTGTACGCGGAGATCGATTCTTGAAAAGATCGAGTAACCGCTCGTATTGCCCCAACAACCGCTCGCACGAAATGCGCGAAAAGATCAGATCGTTGGCTCCGGCCATGATAAAAACAGCCTTAGGCTGCCCTGCGACAATCGGCTCAGCACGGGCGATCATTCCCGATATGCAATCGCCCCCGATCCCGCGATTAAGAAGTCGTTGCCCTTGGAAATACTCTGACCAGAACCCCCGTTCGGTCAAGCTATTCCCTAACATGACAATATTGCGCCGTGTCACGGGCGTCCCCTCTTCGACATTGCGTTTGGAGAGATAATAATCTCCTCCGTAGGTCAACGTATCGCTTTGCCCCTGCGCCGCGACCGCCACACCCCAAAAAATTCCGACAAACAGAAGTATTTTTTTCATCATCAATAAGATTGATCGAATATTCACCTTCCGCCGAATCGTCACGTGCTCATCAACGGCAGAACCAATAAAATCTCCTAAAAAACATCCACTGTCAATTCCCCCAAAAATCGACATCTCTATCAAACGGGTGCAGTACGCGATCGACCATACGCGCCAATTCTCGCCGCGAAATTGGCTGTTGATCGGAACAATCCGCCACCACGCCACCTGCCCGACGAAGGATCGCCACCGCCTCCGCCCGCGTAAGCAACGCCTCCTCCTCAGAGAGCGGAATTTGCGGATAAAAATCATGCAAACCCCGACAAAAGGCCCCGACCGAAATCGTCTGTTCGGGATAGAACCACGAGCGATTAGCCCACTGATAAGGCTCTCCGGTCATGCGTAGAATTCCGGTAGCAGCAATTCGCTGCAACACCTCAAAATCGGGATCCTCCGGTTTGACATCATACAACGGCACGATATAGGCCTTTTGCGCCAGCAAAGCGCGCTGTAACTGACGAACCGCGACCTTACGCGGCTCGGTTCGCTGTTGGACGGCAAGTGCAGCCAATGTACCTGCCGCCTGCCCCGTAAGCAGCACAACCGGTTGCAAACGGGTTGATCCGTTGATCAGGTTCGACACCGAGATCGCCTTATCGGCCACAATCAGATTCTCGGTTTGCTCCGGAATCAAGGCTCCCATCGGCACCGAAAAAGAGGGGACGGGCGGAAAGGGGATCTTCCCGATCTGCGGACGACACTCATGATGATGGTCTACCGGATAATCCCCCACCGAAATTCCGGTTCGGTAGAGTTTATCCGGTTGCGAATAGCGATCCGTCACATCGCGGAGAGTCATACGAACGACTCCGTCCAGACGGCGACCCTCGCGATGATAGGGTTTATAGGGGAGTCCATCGGCAGTCGCAAATTCATCATCGGCAATCCCCAAATGAGAGAACCCGAGTTCATGTTGTATGTAGTAGATAAAACGCAGGGTTTTCTGGCGTGCGGCACGCAGCGCGCACTCTCGCTGTGCATCGGAACTCTCAACCACGTTCAGATAGATGTCGTTTCCATTCACGGGCCAATTTATCATATATTTACCATTGGGCAGACGTCCGTATCCGAGCATCATTTCGGCCGATATCGGATCGCCCGATGCGGTTTTGAGTGCTCCGGAGAATTCGGCCGGATTGTAATCCGCCGGTCGAGGAATCGTCTTATCAACCCCCACGCCGTAATCTTTGAGAATGGCCGCATAGGTCAGATCCTGCACAATATCATTCGCTTTTTCGGGAGCCAGTTCTTCTCCGGTATCGGCACGTGCATCCATACCAAGATGGTATTCCGTGCGGCTCAACGGCAACAAATCACCCAGATCGGTCGCATCAACGGTCACACGAGCCTTCACCACCAGACGCTCTCCGTTTTTGCCGACAAAGCGAACCCCTCGAACCCGTTTCCCTTGCCGATAGACCGCTTCGGGACGATAGCCGTAGAGCACATCGAGTTGCGGCTCCACCGCAGCCATCGCCTTGAAGATACGATCGGCCACATGCGGTTCGAACAGCGTATGGCTCACCCAGCCCGTAGCCAAAGCTGCTGCACCGCCATAGTGTAAACGCAATGCCTCTCGAAATTCGCACCAGATTCCCGACGACAGCGCATGATTTCCGTCGATAGCCGAAACCCCTTGCGCCGAAAGCATCCCTCCGAGCATCGGAGTCGATTCGACCACCAATGTCGCCGCACCGCAACGCGCCGAAGCGAGTGCGGCGGCTGTTCCCGATGTAGTACCTCCGACAACCAGCACATCAACGTTCCGGCGAGAGGTCTGCGCCTGCACCGGCAAGGACAAAATCAAGGTTGCCGATAAGAATATCGCACACCAATTATTTATTCGCACCATACGTGTTCACACTATTTACACTGTTCGAGAATCTGCCAGATCTGGAAAAGGCCTCGCGGCACATGAAAACACCCTTTCCATTTACCCCCTTTGAGCGACAATAGCACCTCACCGCGGCGATTGAGGTATCCGAACCATTCGGGATATTCGGGATCTTTGAAATGCGACCAAAGATAGGAGTCGAGCTTTTCGAACCAATCCAGACACGCTTTATTACCGGTCAACTGATAGCCTTTCAACATAGTTATGGCCGATTCGATATGCACCCACCACAATTTTTGATCCCATTCGAGTTGTTGCTGCGGACGACCGAGTCGATCCATGAAATAGAAAATTCCGCCGTACTGCTTGTCCCAACCATATTCGATCGTGGAGAGTGCAATCTTTACCGCTTTTTCGATCAAGTCGGGACGTTCGAGCCGCTTGCCCAGATCCATGATAAACCACATCGCTTCGAGCGAGTGTCCGGGGTTGATCAAACGACCTTCGAACGAATCAACCAGCGAATTATCTATGGCCGAAACATTTTCAACAATCAAGCCGAGATCCTCCTGATAGAAGAGATCCATCACCTCATGCAGACACGTTTCGATAGTTTCGTCGATCAGTTTCCGGTCGATAAGCGATTCGATTTCGAGCGTCAGGTTGCAGAGGATCATCGGCAACGCAAAATCTTTCATCGGTCGGGTTCCGGGGTGAGCCTTTGACCATTTATCCTTCGGATTGTGACGCCGCGCAAGAATCCGATCAAAAGTTTTCTTGGCAATTTCGGCATATTCGGCACATCCCGATGCAATCGCGAGTTGCGAAAAGGCCATCGTGGCAAAGGTAAACGAGAAGATATTATAGGGTTCGACAAGCGGCCGCCCATCGCGTGTAAGCGAAAAATACCAATTATAATCGCCATCATGGCCATATTTCTTCAAAAACTCCCCACCCTGCACGGCACAATCGAGCCACTCCTGACGTGGTTCTACCTTATTATATAGCATCGCAAAAAGCCACACTTCGCGACCTTGCAGCCAGATAAATTTATCGGTATCGTAAACACTTCCGTCCCGTTCAAGACAGGAAAAATATCCACCACAGGTGGTATCTTGCGAGTAATCGAGCCAGAACGGCAGGACATTATTCAATAGTTCCGACTTATATTTGTCGGCAAGTTCCTGAAAGTTCATGATAAATGGTTTTGTCTTTTAAGGTTATTGGGATCGCAAATTCAACACTTGCTCGGGGCTCACACAAGGTTCTTTCATGCACTCTTTTGCCAATATTTTTCAATCTCTTCGAGCGAGCGACCCGTTGTTTCGGGGACAGCTCGCCAAATAATCAATATGTAGGGGACGCACATCGCCGCAAACAGACAAAAGGTTCCTGCCGGAGTCAGATTTTCGAGCATCCACGGTGTAAGCTGTCCGATGAGGTAGGTCCCCACCCACAAGGCAAAACCGGCGATCGACATGGCCAATCCGCGCACGCGTGTCGGATACATCTCGGACAAGAGCACCCACACCACCGCACAGATCGAAACGGCACAACAGAAGATATATGTCAAAAAACAGATCAGCAGAAAGAGGTTAGGCAACCCCCACGCTGCCCCCATCCAAAAATAGACGGCAATACAGAGCAATGAAACAATCATACCCGACACCCCCCAGTAGACCATCTGTTTGCGACCCACCCGGTCGATAATCACCAAAGCTAATATGGTTGTCAGCACGTTGACCACTCCCACAAGCACCTGCGAAAAGAGCGAATCACCACTCGACAACCCGGCATCTTCAAAGATCGTAGGTCCGTAGTACAACACAGCGTTGACTCCCATAAATTGTCCCAATAGGGCGATAAAAACACCGACCAAAACCGCCTTCCGCATCCCCGGTTCGAGCAACAGTCGCCACTCCGATTTCGAGGTGGCCGAAGTGGTATCACGCACCGATGCGATCTCCTCGTCGGCCTGCTCCGCAGAGCGATAAACCCGTTTTAATATGACGTGAGCCCGTTTATCACAACCCCGAAGCACCAGCCAACGCGGACTTTCGGGAATAAAAAAGATGATACCGAAAAAGAGTAACGCTGGCAATGTTTCAGCTCCAAACATACCGCGCCACAACTCGCTCACCCAGATTTTTTGCATCCATGCCGAACTATAAACAGCCGTTTCGGCATTGCGCAGGATCTGAAAGTTGACCAGATAAGCCGCCAGAAATCCAACCGTGATCGCCAATTGATAGAGCGAAACAAGCGTGCCGCGCCAACGGGCAATAGCCACCTCGGAGATATACATCGGAGAGACAATCGACACCACACCGATCCCCACACCTCCGACCATGCGATAGATGATTAACTGTGTAAAATCGGCACAAACTGCGCATCCGATCCCCGACACGGTGAATAAAATGGCCGCCAACAACATCGTCAGTTTACGCCCAAAATGGTCACTCATCACGCCGGCAACAGCCACGCCACCGATCGAACCGACCAGCGCACACCCCACAAACCACCCCTGCTGCATGGCGTTGAGCGAAAATTGTGCCCCGACACCGGAGATCGTCCCCGAGATAACGGCCGTGTCGTAGCCAAAGAGAATTCCGCCGATCGCCGCTACCAGCGACAGAAATACGACATAGCCCGTATTGATAGATTGCTTCATAAATTAGCGTATGTTAAAGTACTCTTTGTAGCGGTCGTAGAGATGCCCCGCCTGCTGATAAGCCGACTGAGGGCTCATAAAATGGGAAAATTCGAAGGTAATCGCCTTATCATAACCGGCTCGTTGTGCCGCTTCGAGTTTGAGCCGCAATTTATCGAATTTGATCGGCAGGAATTTGATCGGCATATCGCGATCAAACGACTCGGCATTCGTCCAGCACTGCATTCCGTAACGGTCTGCCAACTTTTTGTTGATCGCAAAAAAGGCATCTAACTCATCGTAGTCGATCTGCCCGTCCTGAAAAGCGCAGGCATCGACCACATCGTGGATACCATCAAAGATCTCATTCCACTCGCGTTCGTGCTCCTCGACCGATACGGATTGCTCCTTGGTCAGCTTGGAGCCGCTGGCCATCACCGCCTTTTTGCCGTCGATCCATGGAGAGATAAAGGTGGGAAGGCCATCCGAAACCTCCTTGCACTGTTTTCCCAAAGCATGAAAAGCTCCGATCGCCCCTTTGGTACTCCGACTGATCTCTCCACTCAAATACCACCCCCCGAAACTTTTGTAACGACGGCCGTATTGATTCCAAACCTCTTCGATCACATATCGGTTGTGCTCAACCTCGTGCGACATATCACCCGTATCCCAATATTTTCCGGAGTCATAAAGCCCGAAATAGTACTTCATACCATACTTGTCGGCCAACCGCAGAAACAGATCGAGCAGATCGACCGAAGGCTGATAACACCCCTGTTTCAAGAGATAGGGCGAGGGGTAGGTGATAAATTTACGGTAACCGGCGCGAATGCCGATCACCGTATCAATACCGATCGCCTTCATATGACGAAAATCGGCATCCCATTCGCGCTCTCCCCAGTTTTGGTGGGGTATATCGTGTGAGATCTCATCCAGAAACGTTCCGCTGATCCGCAGCCCGGCTCCTTCGGGGACCAACAACCGACTGGTTGCCTCCAACTCCGAATCCTCCAATTTTGCTTCTAAACCCGACATCGCCTTCACCGTACCCGGAAGTGCGACAGCCGCAGCGGTAGCCGCAGCAAGTTGTTTCAAAAAAAACCGCCTATTCGAAGTTTTCATAGAAAATAACATTTACAGTCAACGTCATAAAGAATAAAAATTATAATATTCGATCACAAATATAGTAAATTTATTTATGATTAAAAATATTTATAGAACTAATATTTAGATAGAATGCAAAAAAAATCGAATCAACTCCGTTTTTTTACACAAATTTCCGCTTTTCCGCTCTTACAGCCACTCGCATCACCCGCATTAACACGAGATCGCACAAAAAAAAGCCCGCCAGAGATAAATCCGGCAGGCTCAATCGAACGAATTTGTTTCGTCAAAACTACATCAGTCCCAGCATCTTACTGCGACATAACATACAAGCGCCCACGGTTCCGGCTCTTTCGCCGAGTTTGCTGAGTTTGATCGTGGTGTCTTTGTTGACCAATTGCAGCGAATACTTATTGATAGCACTCTTCAACGGCAACATAATATAATCCTTGGCCACGGCAAGTGTTCCCCCCAAGACAATCAAGTCGGGGTTAAAGAGGTTAATCAATCCCGACATCGCCTTTCCGAGCGTATGGCCAACATTCTCCATCACCTCGATGGCCAGCACATCCTCCTGCCCCAACGCTTCGAGAATATCATCCAGCGTAATGGTTTCACCACGGTTGTACTTGTCCGACAGGGTCGAAACACGCTTTTGCGCCAATTTTTCCATAAAGATGCGATACACAGCCGAACCGGAGGCTCCCGTTTCAAGACAGCCGCGCTTTCCGCAACGACAGATCACCTCATTGTCGAGTAGCGGGAAGTGTCCGAATTCACCCGAGAAGCCCGATTTGCCGTAAAAAAGTTTACGGTCAACGACCAAACCCACACCCAAACCCCAGCTGGCATTGACAAAGATCATCGTATTCTCGTTGTTGCCCACACCGCACATATATTCGCCATAGGTCATGGCGCGCGTATCGTTTTCGATATAGACCTTGCAGGCCAATCGCTTTTCGAGCAGCATCGTGAGCGGCTCCTCCTCCACGAAGAAGTAGCTGTAACTATATCCGGTCTGTGAGTTGACACGTCCCGAAAGATTGATGCCGATCGAGAGAATTTTTTTGCGGTCAATTTTGCTTTTGGCGATAAATCCGTTGACCACCTCGCAAAGTCGGTCGAGAGCCTGTTCCGAATTCTCCATCACAAACGGCACGGCATCGCAGGTATCGACAATCTGCCCTTTGAAGTTGATCGCCGCCAAAGCGATGACATCTTTTTTGATATCCACGCCGATAAAATAGCCGGCATATGGGTTCAACCCGTAAATATTGGGTCGTCGGCCGCCGGCCGTACCCTGCTTTCCGAAATCGTGCACAAAGCCGTCTTCGATCAACTCGGTGATCAGTTTGGTAACCGTTGGTACGGATAAATTCATTTCGCGGCTCAGATCCGTAATGCTAAAATCGCCGCCCATGATATAATGGCCGATCAACTGCCTTTTCAGCAGTGCCGTTTTATTGCCCTCCTCGGCTTGTCTGAGTAATGATTCTACCATAACAATCGTTGATTAGAAAATTTGTACAAAGATAATAATTTTTATTCCAACCATGGTTATTTCATCATCATTTTGGAATCTATGACGCCAAAGATAAATATTTTTACGAAGAAATAGACAGATTCGACCAACATACGCCACTCGACGTAGAGTCAACCGCCAATTTATTGTTATTTTACAATTCGCTGCCGCGGTACGTTGTCGGGGTGAATCGGGCTCTCATCGGCCAGCTCTTCGAGCAGCAGATCGGCCACCAGACGATCGGTAATCTCGCCATCGCGGCGATCCGATATTTTATAGTTTTTCAACACATAATCACCGACGGCTATTTTATAGCTCTGACCCTCACGCAATTTTGCGAACCGGACATCCGTCGCCCGATTGGCGGCATCGACCACAATATCGTAAGGGGTCGTGGCGACCAAATCAATACGGCGCCCCTCTTTGGTCGGTTCGTTATATTTAGTGACGATCATCTGTCGCAGATCGGCCGGCGTCATGCGCATCACGGCAACCTGCGTTCCGAAGGGTTCCAATCCGTAGACCTTGGCGATGCTCACACCTCCCGCCGCAATCGAATCGAGCCGCACCCCTCCGATATGATACAGACCGATGTCGGCATCCTCTTCATCACGCACACTCTCAGCCATCCAATTGGCCAAACCGACTTTATCGGCCGGTGCGGCAAAACGGCCTACGGGGCTGTTGAGCAGCGGATCGGCGTAGTAGCGATCGACTTCGGCCTGATAGAGAGGATCGGGTTGATAACCGGCAAGCGAGATGATCCGGAAATCAATCTGTTCGATTTTTTTGCCACGCATGCGGATGGTCGTCGCCCCCACATTTTTCAGATCTTTGCCGGTCTGAGTCAACAAGACTCCGCCCACCAACGTATCACGCAGTTCGTGGGTGTGCCCCCCGACCACCAGATCAAACGGAGTCGCATTTTGCGACAACAACTCCGCATCGCGATCATCGCCCATATGCGACAACAGCACCAGAATATCGCACTTGGGTCGCAGCTCCTCGGCATATTTGAGAGCCATCTGCTGCGGATCGGGAAACTCAACACCTTGATAGCTCTCCGCATTTCCGGCCGGATGACCAAACCCTTCGTAATTGGTAACCACCCCGACAAATCCGATCCGCACACCCCCCTGTTCGAAAATCGTATAGGGTTTCAACACCGGAAAGGTGCAGGTATCGCTCACGGCATTGGCGCAGACCACCTCAAAATTCACGCTATCGAGCACCCCGCCCAAAAAAGCCTGTCCATGGTCGAATTCGTGGTTGCCGAGGGTTGCCACCTGATAGCCCAACCGATTCATCAGGCGGATCATCGGCATTCCGGGCGTTGCCGCCTTATCGACATAAGGATTTCCCGTCCAGCGGTCACCGGCATCGACCAACACAACCAACTCAGCCGTATCGCGGCACGCCTCAACGGCCGAAGCCAACTGTGGAAATTGTTGAATCTTAGCATGCATGTCATTCGTTGAGAGGATCACAACAAGACGCTCCTTGGGAGCACAAGCGACCCCAAACGCTGCGAAAACGAGCAGGCCGATGCGGAGTAATGTTTTCATAATATTCGGTATTGAGTTTGTCAAAGTTACAAATAATATCTATCTTTACACGTTACTAAGCATTAAAATTGTTATGCCTGATATCATCAAAGTCATCTGCGAAAATCTCGGTTCCGAGCTGGAAGTGCCGATGGGCACTCCGCTGTTGGAGGTCGCCGGACGATTGGCTTCGGGACAATATCCGTTTATCGCCGCATTTGTCAACAACCGCATCAAAGAGCTCAACTACAAGATCTATACGCCGGTCACCATCCGTTTTATCGACATCACTTCGTTTGCCGGCATCCGTGTTTATCAGCGCACCGCATGGTTCATCCTCCACAAGGCGGCACAAACACGCTACCCCGACCATACGCTTCACATTCGCTACTCAATGGGACAGAGCGGATTCTATTGCGAGATGGACGGCATCGACGAATTTTCGGCCGATGATTGCTCTGCATTGAAAAATCTCATGCGGCAGATCATCGAACGCAATCTGCCGATCTGTCGCCGCAAGATGCTGACCAGCGAGATCCGCGCACGTTTCGCCGCCGAGGGCTACGAGGACAAAGTGGCCCTGCTCGACACGCGGCCGCGGCTGTATAGCGACCTCTACTCGTTCGACAACATTGATGGCTACTTCTACGGGCCACTGGCCGCCTCAACGGGTTACATCACCTTATTCGACATCGAACCCTACTACAACGGATTCTATCTGGCTCTGCCGCTGCGCACCGATCCGGATCGACTCAATCCGCAGGTACATCAAACGAAGATGTTCGGTATCTTTCAGGAGTATCAATCATGGGTCAAAATCATGGGAGTCCCCACCGTCGGCGCAGTCAATGCAAAAGTATTGGCCGGCGATGCGGGCGGTATGATCAAGATCGCCGAGGCATTCCACGAACGTAAATTCGCCCAGATAGCCGACACGGTGGTCGAGGCAAACCTTACGCGCGGCACTCGCATGGTGTTGATCTCCGGCCCGTCATCGAGCGGTAAAACCACCTCGGCCAAACGGTTAGGCATTCAATTGGGTGTCTTGGGGTTGAACCCCGTGCTGATCTCTCTCGATGACTATTTTGTCGATCGCGACAAAACACCGCTCGATGCCAATGGCGAATACGACTACGAAGCACTCGAAGCCATCGACATCGCGCTGTTCAACGACCACCTGCGCCGCCTGACACAAGGTGAGAGTGTCGATATTCCGCGCTACGACTTTGTCACCGGCCGCCGCACGTGGCACAACAATCCGCTGACACTCGACGAACGGTCGATTCTTATCATCGAGGGTATCCACGGTTTGAACCCAAAGTTAACCCCCTCGATTCCCGATCGACAGAAGTTCCGCATCTATATCTCCTGCTTCACTTCGGTTGCGATGGACAACCTCACCCGCATCGCCACCACCGACAACCGGCTGTTGCGCCGCCTGACACGCGACTACAAACAGCGTGGAGCCAATGCAATCTCGACCCTTTCGCGCTGGTCATCGGTGCGCCACGGCGAGGAGAAACACATCTTTCCCTACCAAGAGAATGCCGATGTGATGTTCAACTCCTCGCTCTTCTACGAGATCTCCGTGCTGCGTCCCTTCGCCGAGAAGATCCTGCGCGAAGTTCCCGATACGGTACCCGAATACGATGAGGCACGCCGCATGCTTAAATTCCTCGACAACTTTACGCCAATCGCCCCCGATGAGATACCGCCCACGTCGATCCTGCGCGAATTTATCGGAGGTAGCAGTTTTAGCTATTGACAACAAAAATCCAAAAAAACTCAAAATAACAGACCCCTATGTTTGATAAATTTTCCACACGCCATATCGGCGTGAGCAATGCAAAAGATCTGAGCACGATGCTCGAAACCATCGGCGTCAAATCGGTAGACGAACTGATCGGACAGGTCATTCCGCAGTCAATCCGCCTGCGCAAGCCGCTGGCTCTGCCCACCGAGGGGATGAGCGAATACGAATTCGCCGCCCACATCCGCGAACTTGCCGATCGCAATCGCCCTCTCCGTTCATTCATCGGCATGGGCTATTATCCTTGTGCCGTGCCAGCCGCCGTAACACGCAATGTCTTCGAAAATCCGGCGTGGTACACCTCCTACACCCCCTATCAGGCCGAGATTTCACAAGGCCGGTTGGAAGCGTTGCTTAACTTTCAGACCGCCGTTATCTCACTCACCGGCATGCAGATCGCCAACTGCTCGTTGCTGGATGAGGGAACCGCTACCGCCGAGGCGATGCTGATGATGTTTGCGCTGCGTTCCCGCGAGGCTGTCAAAGAGGGTCGCAACCAGCTATTTGTCGATCGCAACCTCTTTCCGCAGACGCTCGATGTGCTGTTGACGCGCAGCGAGCCGTTCGGCATCGAGTTGATCATTGACGATTACGACGAATACGAATTCACCGGAAAGGAGTTTGGAGCTATCGTACAGTATCCGGCCGCCGACGGCGAAGTGCGCGACTACGGTGATTTTACGGCTGCCGCACACGCCAAAGGCGTGTTGGTGACGGCAGTTGCCGACCTTTTGTCGTTGGTGGTGCTCAAAGCACCGGCCGAGTGGGATGCTGACATCGCCGTGGGTTCGACCCAACGGTTGGGAACTCCCATGGGATTCGGTGGGCCGAGTGCCGGCTATATGGCCACGCGCGAAGCTTTCAAACGCAATATGCCCGGTCGTATCATCGGTGTTTCGGTCGATCGTCTGGGAAACAAAGCGTTGCGTATGTCGTTGCAGATGCGTGAGCAACATATCAAACGCGAAAAGGCCACCTCGAATATCTGTACCGCACAGGCACTGATGGCCTCAATGGTCGGTTTTTATTGTGTTTACAACGGAGCCGAAGGGTTGAAACGTGCCGCACAAACCGCCCACAGCGCGGCCGCAACGGTAGCAGCCGCACTCGAAGCACTCGATTACAAACTGTCGGCAAATCACTACTTCGACACGCTCGAAGTGACGGCCGAGGCGGCTGTTGTACAGTCGTTGGCTCTCGAAAGCGACATCAACTTCTTCTACCCATCGGAGGGTGTCGTGCGCCTTGCATTCGATGAGGTGACCACCTCTGCGGAGATCGCCGAGGTGATCCGGATTTTCGCCGCAGCCAAAGGAAAGAAACCGAAGGCGGTGAAGAGTGTCGAACAGACTATTCCGGCCACTTTACGCCGCACATCGGCGATTCTGACCGAACCGGTATTCAACGCCTACCGCTCCGAAACCGACCTGATGCGCTACATCAAAAAACTCGAACTGCGCGACATTTCACTGGCCAATTCGATGATTTCGCTCGGCTCGTGCACCATGAAACTCAACGCGGCCGCACTGATGCAACCACTCTCGCTGGCCGGATTCCAGAATATGCACCCCTTTGCTCCGGCCGATCAAGCCGAGGGTTATCTGCAACTAATCACCGAATTGGAGCAGGATCTGGCCACCATCACCGGTTTTGCCGCCTCTTCGCTAATGCCCAATTCGGGAGCAGCAGGTGAATACGCCGGATTGATGGTGATTCGCGCCTACCACCAAAGCCGCGGTCAAGGCTACCGCAACATTGTTTTGATTCCGGCATCGGCGCACGGCACAAACCCCGCATCGGCCGCCATGGCCGGCATGAAGATCGTAACGATAGCCTGCGATGAGAAGGGAAATATTGATGTCGCGGATCTGCAAGCCAAGGCGCAGGAGCATGCATCGGAGTTGTGCGGCCTGATGGTCACCTACCCCTCGACACACGGAGTCTTCGAGAGCCGCATCCGCGAGATTGTCGATGCCGTACACGACGCCGGCGGACTGGTCTACATGGACGGAGCCAACATGAATGCACAGGTCGGCCTGACCAATCCGGGTTACATCGGCGCAGATGTCTGCCACCTCAATCTGCACAAAACCTTCGCGATGCCTCACGGCGGCGGCGGCCCGGGTGTGGGCCCGATCTGCGTCACCGAAGCCCTTAAACCGTTCCTGCCTTCGCACCCGATCATGCCGACCGGAGGCGAGGAGGGTATCACGGCAGTCAGCTCCTCCCCGTGGGGCTCGGCAATGCTGCTGCCCATTACCTACGGCTATATCAAGATGTTGGGCGAAGAGGGGCTGCGTAAAGTGACCGAGATGGCCATCGTCAATGCCAACTACATGTCGGCCGCACTTAAATCGGAGTTCCGCACCTACTATTCGGGCGAAACGGGTCGTGTTGGTCACGAGATGATTCTCGACCTGACCCATTTCAAAAAGGAGTACAACATCGACTGCGGCGATATTGCCCACCGACTGATGGATTACGGATTCCACGCCCCGACCCTCTCGTTCCCCGTCCACGAAACACTCATGGTCGAGCCAACCGAGTCGGAACCGAAAGCCGAAATGGATCGTTTCTGCCAAGCATTGATCCAGATCAAACGCGAATGCGAGGCTGCCGCGGGTCAAACCGACAATGTGGTGGTCAATGCACCGCATACGGCACAAGAGTTGTGTGGAGAGTGGTCACACCCCTACACACGCGATGAAGCGGCCTATCCGCTTGCGTGGATCCGCGAGTCGAAATTCTTCCCCTACGTGACGAAGATCGATAACGGCTACGGAGATAGAAACCTCTGCTGCACGAACGAAGAGTAGAACGATAATCGAGCGTGAGAGGGCGGGCAGCACGCTATTTGGCCGCCCTTTCAATCATTCTTCATGATTAATTCTTCGTTATTGATTAGAAACCCTTATCTTTGCCCGCCAAAGGCAACGATCAACAACCACAAAACAGAGAGTAAAAACAGATACATTAATTTAAACGCAACACATGAAAGTACAACCAAACAAAATGGTCGGTGTAGACTATAAGCTCACCGTTGACGGAAAGATCGCAGATCAGTCGCAACCGGGGCAGCCGCTCGAATTCATCTTCGGAACAGGCATGCTGCTTCCGAAATTCGAGGAGGCTATTCTCGACAAGGAGATCGGCGATTCGGTTTCGTTCACCCTTGCCCCCAAAGACGGCTATGGCGAGCTGATTGCCGATGCCATTGTTGACCTGCCCAAAGATATATTTATGGTAGACGGCAAATTGGCCGAGGATATCCTCTTCGTTGGAAGCCAAGTACCGATGAGCGATGCACAGGGCAACCGCATGATGGGTATCGTCAAGGAGGTCGCAGACCAAACCGTCAAGATGGATTTCAACCACCCGATGGCCGGCAAAACGCTGAACTTCGAGGTCGCTATCATCTCGGTACGCGAGGTAACCCCCGAAGATCTGAAAGGCGGCTGCTCGTGCGGAGATTGCGGTGATGGCGGTTGCGACTGCGGCGATGGCTGCGACTGCGACCACGAAGAGGGTCACTGCAACTGCCATTAATCGGGCAGAATCCCCAATCATCAAAGCGAGTCTGCCTACACCTATTAGGCAGACTCGCTTTTTATATGCGCCACAACTTTGCCACACCCGAACAAAATAGAGATCACATACACAACGCGCCCCCATATGTTCACAATCCGCCAATATCTGGCCACCCTCTCCGACCCGCACGGAGTAACACGCACACTTGGCGACTGCACATTGAGCCGCAATGAGAGGGGAGAGCCGCTCTATTGGGTCGGAAATTCGGCCATTATATTCCGTATTCACCGTGCCGAGCGGTCTTATGCCTTACGCTGCTACCTCCGCCCGATGCGACATCTGCGCGAGATCTACGGCGATCGGTGGCTGGAAAAGGAGCTATACCTCTACACCTCGACCGATGGGTCGGGCGAATGGGTCGATGTGGTAATGGACGAGTGGATCGAAGGGGTCAACTTCCGCACAGCAATCGACCATGCCGCACGATCGCAAGATGGGCAATTGCTGGCCGATTACGCCACAAAATTCGATCGGTTGGCGGCGGAGCTGCTTGCCGATGGATGCGCGCACGGCGATCTGAAACCGGAGAACATCTTGGCAACGGCTGATGGCGAACTGCATCTGATCGACTGGGATGGCTCCTATATGCCGGCTTTTGACGGAGAGACAAGCCCCGAATTAGGAACGGCCGCCTACCAACATCCGGCACGTCAGCAAACGGATTTCGGAGCTTATCTCGATGATTTTTCGGCGGCCCTGATCTCCACAGCTCTCCACGCCTTGGCTATCGACCCCACGCTTTACCTCCGCTATTCCAATGCAGACGGACTTCTCCTCACGCCGCAACTTATTCCGCACGATGCAGCCTATTGCGAAGTACTCTCCCTCTTCGAAATGCAGGGAATGGCTCTTTGCTATCGCATTGCGCTGACACTCGCAGCTCAAACTCCTCACCTTTTCGGGATCGCCGTCCTCTTCGCACAAACGACACAACCGACGGCCAGCTCAGCCACACAGACACCTGAACTCTTTGTCGAAAATGGCCATTGGGGCTATCGCACGGCCGACAAAATAGTAATTTCACCGCTTTACGACGAAGGGTTCGACTTTACCGAAGGGGTGGCGGCCGTGCGCCTCAACCACACGTGGCATTTTATCGACAGCGGCGGCAGACTCCGCATTCGCGGACTGGCTGTCGATGCCGTAAAGCCATTTCGAAACGGAGAGGCGGCGGTAATCTGCGGAGCGGAACGCTACTTCATCAACCACAAAGGGGAACGGATTTGATTATTCGGCACAAATTATTATATTTGCATCTACATAATTTTCGATAGATGCCATCAACCCGTTCCATTACCCCCTCTGAGATCGCCGCCCTGCACGACCTCGGTACAACGGCCGAAGCGTGGTCACAGATTCGCGTTTCGGAGGATTTTCAACCTTCGCAGCTCCGGCAAAGCCGACTCGAAGGAGTTATCGAAATCGCCTCCGGTGCACGTATCATCCACTCCTACGTAGCCAATTACCGCATCGGCGAGAACGCCACAATCGAGGATGTCACAGCCCTCGAATGCCGTCACGAATCGGCCTTCGGCAACGGCGTTCGGGTTGCCACGATGAACGAATGCGGCGGCCGCACGGTGAAAATATTCGACACCCTGTCGGCACAAGTCGCCTACTTGATGGCTCTCTATCGCCACCGGCCACAAACAATTGCGGCACTCGAAAAGATGGTTGACGACTACTCCGCCACCCGTCGTTCAACACTCGGCGAGGTAGGTCGCGACAGCCACCTGCGCGGAGCACGCTTTATCCGCGAAGTTCGGATCGGACAAGGGGTCACCATCGACGGCTGTTCGATTCTCGAAAACGGAACAATCGCCGATGGAGCACACATCGGCGTGGATGTCAAGGCTTACGATTTCATGGCGGCCGAAGGGTCAAAAATCGACAACGGGGTTACACTGGAACGCTGTTTTGTGGGCGAAAGTTGTATCCTCGACAAGGGGTTCACGGCAGCCGAATCACTCTTTTTCGCCAATTCGCACTGCGAGAACGGCGAAGCTGCTTCGATCTTCGCCGGCCCCTATACGGTATCACATCACAAATCCTCGCTGCTGATCGCCGGCATGTTCTCCTTCTTCAACGCCGGTAGCGGCTCGAACCAAAGCAACCACCTTTTCAAAAGCGGAGCCGTACACCAATCGGTTCATCTGCGTGGCTGCAAATTCGCCAGCAGTGCCTACATCATGTCGCCAGCACTCGAAGGAGCTTTCACGATGGTCATGGGGCACCACTCGTTCCATCACGATACGGCCGCATTTCCATACTCGTACTTGATCGAGAAGGAGGGGCGTTCGATGCTGATGCCGGGAGCCAACCTGACCAGCTACGGTGCAGTGCGCGACATCGAAAAGTGGCCGGCACGCGACCGCCGAAGGGTTAAACGCGATGTCATCGACTTCGAGGAGTACAACCCGTATGTAACCGGAGCCATGTTGCAGGCGGTGAATGTGCTACATGAACTGCATGACCAAGATCCGGATGCACCCACATACACCTATAATAAAACACAGATCCGCGCATCGTCCCTCGATCGCGGACTGAAACTCTACAACAAGGCGATAGTTGCGGCATTGGGAACTATGATCAAGAGCGGCTCCTCGAACCCGCGCTACGATGGTAGCGGCCGTTGGCTCGATCTGGCCGGTCAATACATCACGCAACGCGAGGTAACCGCCATCCTTGATGCGATCGACAGCGGAACATTCGCCTCCCTTCGAGAGATCGACAATAGCTTTCGCGTGTTCGATCTCCACTATGCCAACTATGCCCACAGTTGGGCCGAGGGGATCTACGCTTCGATGCTGGGGCATGCACCCACCGACGAGCAGATCCACGACCTGATCACCGCCGCACAGAATGCCCACAACGCCCTACGTCGCACAACCGATGCCGACCGCGAACGGGACTGTTCACCCGACATGGCTGTCAGCTACGGACTCGACTGTGAGGATGAGGCGGCACGCAACGATGACTACCGCGCCGTGCGCGGCTTGAAATAGGAGTGCATTATGTATAGGCAAAGTATCACACGAGCCCACCGCACCGCCTTTTTGCTGGCGATTGATGGTTCCGGCTCCATGGCCGAGGAGATCTGTTTCCGCGGCCACACACAGACCAAGGCGCAGGCTGTGGCAACCATCACCAACGAACTGTTGTTCGAGTTGATCGAGCGAGCCCGGCGCGATGATGGCGTGCGTAACTATTACGACATTGCCATTCTCGGATATGGCGGCGACGACGAGGTCTATTCGCTACTGCCGGAGGGTAAGGAGCTGATCTCGGTGGCTGAATTAGCGAACATCGAACCCTCCTACCGCACCGAAATCATCGAATGTCGACTACCCGACGGCTCGATTTCGTTGCGCGAACTCCCCACCCCCGTATGGGTTGAGCCGCAGGCGGCCGGACAGACTCCGATGTGCGAAGCCTTGCGCCGAGTGCGCGACTTAGCCACAACCTGGTGTACCGATCCGGCACATGCCGAGAGTTTTCCGCCCGTAGTATTCAATATCACCGATGGCGAGGCTACCGACTGTGAAGATGAGGAGCTACGCGCCGTGGCCGATCAGATCAAAGCCCAGAAGACGGCAGATGGAGAGGTGTTGCTCATCAACATCCACATTGCGGCCTGCGACACGCCGCAATCCCTCTTTTTCCCTTCGGAAGAGGAGGCGGCTTATCCGAATCGCTACGCCTCGCTGTTGTACGACTGTTCGAGTCGGATGCCGGCACTCTTCGACGATGCGATCCGCGCCGCCAAAGGCCCCGGCTCCATGCCACCTTTCCGCGGGGTGAGTTTCAACGCATCGGCGGCCGAGTTGGTCACGATGCTCAATATCGGATCTATCAGCGTAAAAACCGAATAACATGTTCCCGACCCTGCAAACATTCACCCGAGCGTTACTTACGCCCGATGTATCGCTCCGCACACTACGCGATGCCTGTGTCATGACCGACACACACGGAATGCCAAGCCTGATGCGGACAACCCGCTTCGCCGAGGTCGAAATCGAGTGGCAGGAACAGCACTATCTGCTGGCCATGCCGTTGACACAAGCCGCGCTGCTGCATATCGAACACACGGCATCGGAATTGCGGCGTCTAAACACAGAGTTGCTGACCGAATACCGCATATTGCCCGATGAATTACGCGGTAGCTGCGATTTGGTATTGCAACTTCTGCCAAGAGGTTGTACCTTTGCCGAGGCGTTGCTCAGCTCTCCGAAAGAACGGCTTTTGCAGGCTCTCGATGATTTGGAGAGGGGGTTAACAAGGTTACATTTTTCGCACAATAACCTCAAAGCCGAGAATCTGCGCTGGGTTGGTGACCGTTTTGTACCGATCCGCTACCACGATGCGCGAATCGGCACTACCGGAGCCGATGCCGAGGCTTTTTTGCGGTTACGCGAACAAATTTTGCGCGCGGCCGATGTACAGAGTGTCGGCGATGCCGTTTGTTACTACGAGGCGCGGCGACGGATCAGCGGCCATTTGTGGGCAAGCAACCTCTTCGAGGGGCGGATCTGCGTGGAGGATAGCTCCGGATACGGATATGTCGATGCCGACAACAATCCGGTGATTGCAGCTCGCTTCGTCTGGGCGGGAGATTTCCACGAAGGGCGCGCCGAAGTGCAGACCGCCGAAGGGATGGGAGTGATCGACCGACAGGGGTGTTATGTACTGCCTCCGGAGTTTGAAATCGTAGACTACGACCCAGTCGAAAGTTTGATTCGTACCCGAAAAGGGGGTGTCTGGTCAACGTATGATTATTTAGGAAGAGAATTAAAAAATAATTGATTATGGAGCATGTAAAAGTTCTTATCATCGGCAGCGGCCCTGCCGGATTTACCGCAGCGATCTATACATCGCGCGCCAATCTGCAACCCGTGCTTTACGAAGGTATCGAGCCGGGCGGCCAGCTTACCACCACCACCGAGGTCGAAAACTTTCCCGGATACCCCGAAGGCGTTGACGGCAACCAACTTATGGCCGACCTACGCAAACAAGCCGAGCGTTTCGGAACGGATATTCGTTCGGGAATGATTACGAGCGTTGATCTCAATTCGCGTCCGTTCCACATCGTGGTCGATGGTTCGAAAGAGATCGAAGCCGAAAGTCTGATTATCGCCACGGGAGCCACAGCAAAATACCTTGGACTCCCCTCCGAAACCAAATATCGCGGTCAGGGGGTCAGTGCCTGCGCTACATGCGATGGATTCTTCTACCGCAAGCGGGATGTTGCGGTGGTGGGCGGTGGCGACACGGCTTGCGAGGAGGCCACCTATCTGGCATCGTTGTGCCGTCAGGTCTATCTGATCGTCCGCAAACCTTTCTTGCGCGCCTCGAAAGCGATGCAGGAGCGTGTCTTGAATACTCCCAACATCGAGGTGCTCTTCGAACACAACACAGCCGAAGTGTTGGGCGATGAGTCGGGGGTTACGGGTGTTTTGCTGCGCAAAGCAGACGGTTCGGAGCGAAAGATCGATGTGGCCGGTTTCTTCCTCGCGATCGGACACCACCCCAATACCGAAATCTTCAAAGATCAACTCGATCTGGACGAAGAGGGTTATATCAAGGTTAAGGGGAGCACATCGAAAAGCTCTGTCGAGGGTGTTTTTGCCGCCGGCGATGTGAAAGATCCTCACTATCGACAGGCAATTACCGCGGCAGGATCGGGCTGCGTGGCTGCTTTGGATTGCGAACGTTTTCTATTGCGATAGCCCACTTTGAGTTTCTCGGTCACCATACTCGGCTCCTCATCGGCAAAACCCACTGTCAACCGCCATCCTTCGGCGCAGGTGGTCAACGTACACGAGCAATATTATCTGGTGGATGCCGGCGAAGGTGTTCAGCAGCAATTGGTACGTTATGGGGTTAATCCGTTGAAGATCCGCGCCGTATTTATCTCACATCTCCACGGCGACCACCTCTTCGGGCTCTTTCCGCTGATCTCGACATTGGGGCTTTACGGACGCCGAACCCCGCTCAAAATCTACGCTCCGGCTCCATTCGGCGAGATTCTCACGGCACATCTGACCTTTTTCGATGCGCAGTTACCCTATGCCGTGGAGTGGATCGAAACCGACACCACGCGCCACACGCTGCTTTTCGAGAATCGCACGTTGGAGGTATGGAGCATTCCGCTACGCCACCGTGTGCCATGTGCCGGATTTCTATTCCGCGAAAAGCAACCGCCTCTCAATGTCGAGAAGTTCAAAATCGAGAAATACGGGCTTACGATCGCACAGATTACCGCTGCCAAACGCGGTGAAGATGTCACGCTCGATTCGGGTTCGGTGATCGCCAACTCGGAACTCACCTATCGTCCCTACGCCGCACGGTCATACGCCTATCTATCGGACACCAACTTTTCGGCCAAAGCGGCCGGATTATGTGCCGGAGTCGATCTGATGTACCACGAGGCAACTTACGCCGCAGCGGAACAACGCAGTGCCAAGGAGCGTGGTCACGCCACCACCACCGATGCCGCCAAAGCAGCTCTAAAAGCGGGGGCTAAACGGCTCATCATCGGCCACTATTCGTCGCGTTACAAAGATGAAAATGAATTGGTCGAAGAGGCACGCCTCCTCTTTCCGAAAACCTATCCGGCCATCGAAGGCCAGACTTTTACGATCGAAAAAGAGCCATGACAAAGGCAGAAATACAACTCATCCGCACATTGGCGGATAAACGAGGTCGCACCGAACACGGATTATTTGTCGCCGAGGGCGAAAAATTGATCGGCGAGATCTGCCGCTCACCGCTGCACATCCGCAAGATCTTCTCCCTCGAAGGACTCTTCGAGGGGCCGCAGGTCGAATGGGTTGCCCCGCGCGACATGGAGCGGCTGACTCTGCTCAAAACGCCCAACAACTCGCTGGCTCTGGTCGAGATACCGCATCATCAACTCGACACGAAAACTCTCGCCAATCGGCTTACATTAGCTTTGGACGAGGTGCAGAACCCAGGCAATCTGGGGACGATCATCCGACTGGCCGATTGGTTTGGTATCAGCGACATCGTCTGCTCCGAAGGATCGGCCGACTGTTTCAACCCCAAGGTGGTGCAGGCAACCATGGGGGCAATCCTGCGCGTGAAGGTGCACTACACCAACCTTGCTCGCTTTCTACAACAAGCATCCACCCAAGAGATCCCGATATATGGCACATTTTTGGAGGGAGCCAACATCTACCAAACGGCACTCTCGCCGACCGGCATTATCGTCATGGGCAATGAAGGACGAGGTGTGACGGAGGAGGTGGCACGCTGTGTCACACAGAAGCTCTACATTCCGCCCTATCCGGCCGAACGCACCGGATCCGAATCACTCAACGTTGCGATGGCTACGGGTGTCATCTGCGCCGAATTCCGGCGACAGGCAACCTTCAAATAGCCTAATTTAGACAGGAGGCGCACCTCCGACAAGAAGGACCACAACCGCCAGATCAAGCGTGATCCGACTGTCGCTCGTAGGCATCAATCATAGATCCGCGCGTACAGTTGATAATGCGTGCATCCATCCATGCGGCATAATCGCGTAGCACCTCGTGACCGCGAAAAAGTTCGGCCACCTCGGCCAGATAACTCGCCATGGTATAGGGAACGGGGGGGACTTTCTGAAAAATGGGTTTGGGGGCTGCCGGCTCCTTGTCGTAATAGTGGCTATCAGCACGACAAAGGCGGTTCTGAGCATCGACACAGAGCCCGTCAAGCAATGTATGATCAACCCCATAGAGTTCGATGCGCTTATACCCTAACAGCAACCCGATATACTCCCCAACCTGCACAACCGTGCCGAAGTTGGCACTTCCCAAGCCGCAGCGGAAAAGGCGGAATTCAAGCCACCTGAACCCGCTATACATCTGGGTATGAAAGGGAACAATCCGGATATTCGGATTGGGTAATACGGCGCGATAGTCGAATCGTTCGGGGTTGTAATACTGCACATAGAGCGTCATCGGCCAAGTCACCTGCCGGTTAAGCACCTCATAAAATTGCAGCACCCTTTCGCGCAACGCACTCTGCCTGAAAAACATCGGATCGGAAAGAAGATAATAGGACGGACGAAGTGTTGCAAAGCGTTCATCTTCGGCAAAGAAGTTAACCACCATCAGATCTTTCGAAACAACCTCTCCACACACCATAAGCTGCTGCAATTCAACATTCAACGATGGCCCATTACCCAAAATAGCCAAGGTCGAACGCGGAGTGGCAGTAGGACCTGCACGACGAATGTAGTTGCGGAAATTCTCCTTGACAATCATGGTTAACAGGTAGAGCAACGTATCAAACAGATTACGGATAAAAGCGATGATCTTCATCGAAAGTGTCATGGAATCGGGGGTTGATTAGTTGCAAATTTAGCAAAAGATTCGTATTTTCGCAAACAATATGGAGAGTCAACCCCAAAACCGGATGATTCGCTGGCTGCTCAAAATCTCGCTTTGCAGCGTTGCGATTGGATCGTGGAACACACTCCACGCACAACCCCTCGACACGACGGTTACGCTCCGCCACGACAAGATCGAGCGTCGCTATAAACTCCACCTGCCCGATGGTCTACGCTCGGGCGCACCGTTGGTGGTGGTACTCCACGGCTACGGCGGGAGTGCCGATCCCGACCACTACCCGATGAATGCTACTGCCGATCGCCACGGTTTTGCCGTCTGTTATCCAGAAGGAGCCAAAGACAGTCGGGGAAAACGTTGCTGGAATGTAGGTTATCCGTTTCAGCAAGGGTTAAAAACGGACGACATCGGTTTCTTGCGCCGCGTGGTGCGCGAGCTGCAACGACATTATGCGTTGAGCCGAGATCATGTTTTTTGTACGGGGATGTCGAACGGCGGCGAGATGTGCTACCAATTGGCGGCGCAAAGTCCCGAAACCTTTGCGGCGGTTGCCCCCGTATCGGGGCTGATGATGACGTGGCTCTATCGCTCCGATCACAGCACCACCGCCGTTCCGCTGCTCGAAATTCACGGCACAAAAGACAAAGTTTCGGTTTGGGAGGGCGATCAGCAGAATAAGGGAGGCTGGGGAGCCTATATGCCCGTGGAGTTGGCCATTCAGTTTTGTGCGGCCAAAAACCGTTGTACGGACGTTACTGTCGAGCAGCTGCCCCCCAATGAAAAGGGTTTCAGAATCGTCAAATACAAATATACGGGCGGCATAGAGAGCAAGGAGGTCTGGCTCTACAAGGTTATTGACGGCACCCACACGTGGAATGGGCAGGGATACGACACCGGCGAACTGCTCTGGGAGTTTTTCAGCCGCTATATAGACTAAATAGTTTGGATTATGTCACAACCCACAATTTCAGTCATTATACCGCTTTATAATAAAGAGCGCGAAGTGGAGAGCTCGCTCAATTCGGTGCTGGCACAAACGTATGCTCCGGTCGAGATTCTCGTGGTGGACGACGGATCAACGGACAGAAGTGCCGAGGTAGTACGGTCGCTCAATTCGCCACTGATTCGACTCATTACGCAGCCAAACGCCGGAGTTTCGGCCGCACGCAATCGAGCAGCGGCAGAGGCGCAAGGCGACTATATCGCGTTGCTGGATGCGGATGATAGGTGGCATCCCGAATTTCTGGCTGAAATTGCGGCTCTGATTACCGAATTTCCCGATTGCGGTCTCTACTGCACGGGATTCGAAGTTACAGACGGCGTATCGACACACCCCGCACCATCCCCCGACCAACGCGGGATCGTAGCGGATTTTTTCGGCCAATCGGCGCATCAATACATCGCCATACCCTCGGCCTGTTCTATTCCGAAAGCGGTTTACACCGCCGAAGGAGGTTTCCCCGAAGGGATGAAGATAGGCGAAGACCTCTACTTGTGGACCAAGATCGCGCGCCGTTACAAAGTCTGCTTTTCGCCAAAGCGATTGGTGTACTATTCGAAAGTCGCCTCAAACCGCTCAGCAAGCAGCTATACGCCCGAAAAGTGCCGTTACTCGTTCGAAGATCTATACGAAGCTCTGGCCCCGCAAGCCCAAAACGAATTCGTAGCACGTGCCGCCTTGGGCAAGGCATTGATCCTCTCGGCGAAGGGGGGCACACAAGATGCTGAGCGCGCGCTTCGTTTCTTCGCCTATACGAAGACCTATCGCCGCACCTGGTATAAAGTACGAATCCTGAACGCTCTGCCTGCCGCATGGCGGCCTGCGGTGTCGGCTTTCTACAACTATCTGGCGTGGAAGATTGCCAAAAAAGGGCTGTAAAAACAATCGGGGCTGCACAACTTTTCACCTGTTGTACAGCCCCGATTTTTAATCGCTCCGCCTTTTTAATTGGCAAATATCAACTCTTTGTCGTTGGCATCAATCGAGATCGGTTTGTCGCGGTGAACATCACCGGCCAAAATCCGTTTCGAAAGGTCATTGACCACATAACGTTGGATCGTTCGCTTGACGGGACGAGCACCATACAGCGGATCGAATCCGGCTGCTGCAATCCATTCACGTGCCGCATCGGTGTACTCCAAGCAGATACCGTTCTCAGCCAGCATGCGCCGCACGATGCCCAATTGAATATCGACAATGCATTCGATCTCCTTGCGTGTCAACGGCTCGAACATCACGATCTCATCAATCCGGTTCAGAAATTCGGGTTTTAGCTGCTGTTTGAGCAGATCGACTACCGCCAACCGCGTCCTCTCAACAATAGCCGGATCGAGTTTCTTTCCGTGGAAAGCCTCGGCAAAGTTCTCCTGAATGAGTTGCGAACCCATGTTCGAAGTCATGATGATGATCGTATTGCGGAAATCGACCGTGCGCCCCTTGTTGTCGGTCAGACGACCGTCATCGAGCACCTGCAACAGAATATTGAAGACATCGGGGTGCGCCTTTTC
>CAYOKU010000014.1:0-38472 GCA_964404645.1 uncultured Alistipes sp. | reverse complement strand
CGCAAAAGATAACATACTGAAATACTTGGAATTAAATGGTATAAAAAAAGCCGAGTTTTACAAGAAAACACAGCTTTCAAATGGTTTTTTAGACAAAAACAAAAATATTTCAAGTGAAAATTTAGAGATTATAATCTACAAATATCCAGATATTAGCCCTCAATGGCTCATCACAGGCCACGGGGCAATGTTAAGAGATTCGGCTGAAAACCACCCCGCAACAGCGGTCGGATGCCACCAAATTCCCTATTACAATATTGAGTTTGGAAAAAATTTTCTTTTTTCGATCAACTATTCCGATTCAAGTCCGGACGGATATATCGCGCTACCGCCTTATGACCAAGCCGACTGCTGGGTAAATTTTTCGGGACACTCGATGGAGCCTTTGATCAACAACGGGGACATTATTGCTCTCAAAAAATGGAGTGGCGGCAACCAAGATCTGCTCTATGGTGAGATATACGGCATTATCACAAAGGAGTATAGCACAGTAAAACGTATACGGCGCGCAGAGAACCCCAATTCGATCTTACTCGAACCGATCAACAAAAATTACGACACACAGGCTATCGACCGATCGGCCGTACTAAGCGCATGGCTGGTATTGGGCTGCATCAACCGGTTTTAGCACACAACAAGTCATAAGACCACCCTTCGGAGTACTATTCGGGCAAACCGTGTTGGTCGATATAGGCCAAAATTTCATCGCGCCGCGCCTTTGGTGAAACATTCTGCCGCAGCACCAGCAGGTAAGAGTTGCGAATCTGCTGGCGGATAAACGATTCGGGGAGGTCGCCCGTTGCACAAACATTATTCCACAATCGCTTATTCATATGGTAAGCCGGAGTTACATCGGCATAACGTTCGCGCAACAACACAGCCTCATCGGGGTCGCATTTCAAAGCCATACAACTAAAATCGACCATATCGGCAAAGGCATACATCTTACCGCCTACCTTATAAACAAGGGTGGTCTCATCGAAAGGAGTCGTCTCTTCGGTCATTGGTAGCGACATGCAATAGTCGCGAAATTCAAGTACGTCCATATGCTATCATATTATTGCGGTTCGCTACCACTCCCATCGGATCCTCCATCACCGCTCGCCGTGCGGTACTCGGTCGGAGTGACACCAAACTGCTCTTTAAAACATTTGTCGAAATAATTAATCGAGGTGAACCCCATGCGATCCGAGATCTCGGAGATCGTCATCAAACCACTACGCAGCAAAACGGCGGCGCGTTTTAACCGGATATTTTGGATAAAATCCATCGGGCTTTTGCCCGTCATACTCTTCATCTTCGAAAACAACACACTACGCCCGATCGCCAACCCGGAACAAAGTTTGGTAATATTAAGCTTCGGATCGCTGATGTTCGTTTCGATCAGCGCAATGAGCGTCTCAATAAATTTACGGTCAAGATCATTCGAAGCAAGTGTTTCGGGAGCCTCCTGAATGCCGCTTTGGAACTTCTCTTGAATGATCCGGCGATTGCGCAGAATACTCTCGCAACGCGACAAAAGCAATCGCACCGAGAAGGGTTTGGTGATGTAAGCATCGGCTCCGCACTCAAAACCTGTGATATTATGCTCTTCGGAGGTTTGTGCCGTAACCAGAACAACCGGAATGTGGCAGGTACCGATCTCCGATTTGAGTCGTGCACACATATCGTATCCAGACAGTTGGGGCATCACCACATCGCTGACGATCAAATCGGGATACTGCGTCATTGCGATCTGCAATCCCCGCTGCCCATTGTCGGCGGTCAGCACGCGGTAATACTGCGAGAAGATCTGTTCCATCATCTCCAACAACTCCGTTTCATCCTCCACCAATAGCACAACAGGGCGTTTATCGACCAGCGAATCGGTCGGCTGACTGCTTTTCGTCGTGTCAATCGAGGAGGTCGCTTCAAGGGCTGCGGCTTTCGTGGTCAAAGTCGCCTGCAAGGGCTGCGCATCGGACAACCGAATATGAGGAAGATTGAGCAGGTGCTCGTAGCCCGTGCGCAACGTAACCGTGAAGACAGAACCGACACCGATCGTACTACGCACAATAATATCACCGCCATGCTCCTCGACAATCGCCTTCGTGAGAGCCAGACCGATACCGGTTCCCGTATTAGGTTGCGATCCGTCGTTCACCTGATAAAAATTGTCGAAAATACGGTCGATATGTTCGGGAGCGATACCCACCCCGTTATCGGCTACGCTGACCGCAACCCGATCCGTTTCGCAATCAACCGAGATAGTTACAAACCCCGCATCCGGCGTATATTTAAAAGCATTCGAAATTAAATTGAACCACACCTTCTGCATCTGTTCGGCATCGACCCAGACCTGCTGCCCCTTCGGAGGAATCTCCAACACAAGCCTAATATTACGCGACCGCGCATAATCGGTAAAGGCATCACAGACGTTGCGTAAACCGATGAATAGATCCTGCTCCCGCACATTGAGTTTCACGTACCCCAGCTCTTGTTTACGGAAATCGAGTAATTCGCCGATCAGACGTTGCATACGAATGGTATTGCGGTGAATACCACCGATGTGTCGTTTGGCATCATCAGCGGCCACAGAGGTGCCATCAGTCGGCATCAGAGATTCGAGATGCACACCGATCAGAGTCAGCGGGGTGCGGAATTCGTGCGAGATATTGGTGAAGAAACGCAGTTTCTCTTCATAGGCTGCTGCAAGTTGCTGTTTCTCGGTACGTTCCACAAACACCGCTCGATTCAGCACAATACGCCGCTTGATCGTCCGGTAGGCAGCATAGAACATAGCCGCCGCAAAGAGCAGGTATAACAGAAAGGCATACCCCGTAAACCACCACGGCTGACGGATCTTGATTTGAAGATCGAGAGCCGCTCCGTTCCAAATCTTGTCACCGTTGCTCGCCGCCACACGCAACGTATAACTCCCCGGAGGGACGTTGGTAAAGGTCGCCGTATGCTTGGTTCCCAGATCGACCCAATCCTGATTAAAGCCCTCCAAAATATAGCGATATTCGCAATTGGCGTTGTTGATGTAATCCATCGCCACGAACGACACCTCAAAGAAGTTTTCATGATGACCAAGTGTCAATCGAGAGAAATCTTCTCCCGAAAATCGCTTCGGATCAATCTCGCGATTGTTGATTTTCAACGAAGAGATATTAATCCGCGGAGTAAAATCACGATTTTCGAGTTGGGTAGGGAAAAAGTGGTTAATGCCGTCCGAACCACCAAAAATCACCTCTCCCGAAGCCGTGGCTGCGTATGCTCCGTCAGTAAATTCGTTGTTCTGCAAGCCATAACCGTGGTAATAATTCGTCACAGCATCGTTCGTCGGATTAATTCGCGACACTCCACCCGTCGTACTAACCCAGATCATGCCGTTGTCATCCTCGACAATACCGTGAATCGAGTTGTTTTTCAATCCGTTTTGCTCGGTAAACTGTTTGACAACAGGCGGCTCATCTCCGCGCAACGTTACGCGATTCACCCCATAGCTCGTGCCGGCCCACAACGCGCCGTCACGACTCTTGATGACACAAATCACATCGTTGTCACTCAATCCGCTGTTATCGCTATGCTCGGTCAGCGTCTGCACGACTCGTCCGCTTTCGCGGTCGAGCACATTCAATCCACCACCGCGTGTAGCCACACACAACAGACGGGAGTCGATCGGAACCAGCGAATAGATACTACCGGAGGTCAATCCGCAATGTTTGTCATAATAGGTATAATCAAGCGGTCGCACGGGCGAAGCGAGTGTATCGAGCCGCACGGCAATGATCCCAATATTGTTGGTTCCGACCCAAACCGTTGATCGCTGACTATCCCAATAGAGTCCGTACACCGGAGGCGTATCTTCAAGGTCTATACGCTCGGCAATCGGTATTTTCACCTCCGAAAGGGAGAGGTTGCGCGTATCGCACCGATAGAGATTTCCGAATTCGCTACCGATCAGCACCGAATGGGCATCGCCGCGCGCAATGGCAAGAATCGGCTCATCCTCAATCGTAGTCAGGCTACGAATGCGAGGCGTGGCATCGTGCAGATTATTGATCACGGCAACTCCACCACCTCGATTACCCAGCCAAATACGACCGTCTGCATCCTGACAAACGGCGCGAATCGCACCGGCATTCCGCTTGCTGCGGTAGAGATCGCGACGTGAGATATAATCAAAGTCAAGATGTTCGAGATAGGTCATCGTCACTCCGTTTCCGTTTGTTCCCAACCAGATGATTTGTTGTGCCGGATCCTTATACATACACAACACGCCACCTTGGTAATCCGCCCCTTCGTGCAGCGCAAAACGCTCCGTCAAGGGATCAAAGAGAAACAGTCCACCGGTATAGGTACCTATTATTATATGACCATCAAATTCGCTCATCGAGGTAATACCCAGTCGAGCAATCTGCTGACCGGTATGAAACAGCCGCACAAGCCGTTTTTCGTGCGTATCGTACTCATAGATGTAGTTATCCTTACCGATCAGCCAAAAATGGGTCGCATCCTTGGTCAATAGCCCCTGAAATCGCTGTTCTCCCAAGATTTGCACACACGCCTTGACGCATGCTCGCTGTTCTTGATCGAAGGCAAGGTCGATCCGATAGAGCCGCCCTGCGGTCGTCAACAGATAGAGTCGTCCCACATCATCGCTCTTCACGGCGGTCATTTGGAGCGAATCGACCATCGGCAACTCGATGCGACAAAACGAATCCGAAGGTGCATGGTAATAGGTCAATTCACTGAAACGCACCAGACAACAAAGCCTCTGGTCACAAGCCAACGCAAAACGGTAGAGCCCGTTGAGTTTTGCCGCAGATTCGCTTTTCCGATCCAGATAGCGTTTGACCGTAAAATCCGAGGGGTTCACACGGCCGACTCCTTCGAGTGTCGAAACCCACATCGCTCCACCACGAGCTTCGATGATATCGAAAATAACATTACTCGGCAGCGATTTTTCGTCCTGTTTTTGAGGTTTAAGCACCCTTATCGAGTGTCCATCGTAGATATTGAGTCCGTCCCATGTACCGATCCACAATCGATCGTGCGAATCCTTAGTGATAGAAGAGATGGCACTATTTGACAACCCGTCAACGCCAGTAATTTTAGATGTTTTATAGGTTCCCGCCGACAAAACGAGAATTGGAGCCAAGGTAAAAAACAGTGTAACGATCCTATTTTTAAACGATGTCATGGTACAGTCTTAGGTCTGATAGTTATGCACAAATATAGGTATATTTTTCACACAGACGCCACAAGAACATCATTTTCGGATTATCGTACAACCTTTTCGGACTATTTTGCAAAAAGGATTGCAAGCATTAAATTACTTTTGTACCGGTAAATAAACTAAACGCTAACCAGGAATGAATAAATTTCGCTTGATTCTTTTTCTATCGTTTTTCTTGCCGGCGACTCTACATGCGGCAGGACGGGGCGATGCAACACCGCCAACCCCCTCGGTTATTTCGCTCGATGGCGATTGGCTCCTGACCGGATATTCGCCCGACATGCCCAAACACCTCGAACTCGCAGCAAAAGTCCCCGGTCAAGTCCATGTCGATCTGTTGCGCGAAGGGATCATCGAGGATCCGTATTGGAGAGATAATGCCGAAAAATGCCAATGGGTAGAACGCTGGGAGTGGCGCTACAAGAAAAGTTTTCGGCTGCCCGAAGGGTTTGACCCCCGCTGGGCTAAATTACAATTCGATGGGCTGGATACCTATGCCGATGTCTATCTGAATGGACGCAAGATCGGAGAGTTCGGCAAACCTACTGCCGATAATATGTTTCAACCCTACGAATTCGATATTAATGGTTGGCTGAAAGTCGGCGGAGAGAATCTTCTCGAAGTACGATTCTACCCTTTGGAGCGCATCATCGGTGAACGCGCCAAACAGAAGGTCTATCCCGTAGCCTTTGGCGATCCGATTCGCTCCTATGTACGCCGCATGCAGTGCACGTTTGGGTGGGACTGGGTCAATCGGTTCGTCACGATGGGTATCTGGCGCAGTTGCCGCATCACCAACTATGCCGATGCTCGCATCGACAATAGCTTTTTCTACACCCAATCGTTGAACGGCAACACCGCAACGGCCATTGTCGAGGTGAACACCACAGACCGAGATAACACCCCTCGCCGTCTGAACGTGCGACTGACCGATCCCGACAATCGTGAAGTTTGGTCGCAAAGCTCTTCCGTCTGCGGATCAAAGTTGTCGCGCTACGAGTTGCAACTCCGATCGCCGCAGTTGTGGTGGCCCAACGGAGCCGGAGCACATCCGGTCTATACGTTAACCGCCGAATTATCGGATAAAAACGGGATCATACATACTAAAAGTTACACGTGCGGCATTCGCACGATCGCCATCGAAGAGATCAAAGAGGCTCCCGATGCAAGTTCATTCACCATTCTGATCAACAATCGCCGCATCTTTGCCAAAGGTGGCAACTGGATTCCGGCCGATCCGTTCCCCGCACAAATTTCAGCCGAGAAATACCGGCATCTGATCGGAGAAGCAGCTGCGGCAGGCATGAACATGCTGCGCGTCTGGGGCGGTGGTATCTTCGAGGCAGAGCCGTTCTGGGAGGCTTGCGACCGCGCCGGAATCATGGTTTGGCAGGATTTTCTACTGGCCTGCGGCGGTTACCCCGAAGACAAAGAGTTCGTTGCATCGTTCCGTCGCGAAGTCGAATCGAACGTAAAACTGCTGCGCAACCACCCTTCGCTAATCGTATGGTGCGGAGATAACGAATTGAGTCTAAACCACAAGCCCGACAGCGACTGGCCTTATAAAAAGATTCACACCGAGGTCACTGCGCCGTTGCTCGCCACGATTGATCCTTCACGCCCGTTTCGGCTGTCGAGTCCGCTGGGCATAGACCCGAAGACAACCAATTCGTCCATTTCGGGCGATGCACACATGGGCGGACAATATACCGTTGAAATGGATGAAAGTGTCGATGCCGCAGATTACCGACTGATTACGGGAAAAACAGCGCGCGCCCGCTTTTTAAGCGAGAGCACGACAGCCGGAGCACCGCCTAAACGTTCGTTGCTGCGGTTTATGAATGAGTCTGATCTGGCCAATTGCGAGATGTTCGACTACCACACCAAAGACAATCCCTATGTCGAAGGAGGGTTGACTCTCTTCGGAAAACTCGAAAGATTGTCGCAAAAACTCTACGGCAACCCCGAAAACAACATCGACCGTCGCATCCGTCAATTGGAATACACCCAATATGATTTTGTACGCCAAACGATGGAGGCAACTCGCGCCAATAAATTCTACACCTCCGGCATACTGTTCTGGATGTACAACGACTGCTGGCCGGCTTCGGGATGGAGCCTGATCGACTACTGGGGCGGACGTAAAGCAGGTTGGTATGCCATGGCATCAGCATGTCGGTCGGTCATTGCCGCCACGCAACAGATCGACGACAAACTCGGTTGGTGGGTATCGAGCGATGAGATTGATCGCGACACCAAGGTGAATTATCTGATTAAAATTCAAGCACTCAACTCTCCGGCCTACACAACGCTCAAAAAAGGAAGCATAACGGTCAAAGCCAACCAAGCTGTGCAGCTCTTTGAGATGGCAGCCGAGAAGGCCGCAAAATTGGTTGGCAGCGAAAAGATGGCCGTATTAGAGATAACCACCGATCGTAACGTAACGGATCGAAGCTATTGGACGGCCGAAGTTCCCCAAGCGGTCAAATATCCCGCCGCACAACTGCGCATCGTTCCCACGGGACTGGGAAGCACCTCCGGCGAAGTGACCGTTGCAACCGACAACTGGGCACGTGTTGTGACACTCGATGCCGATGCCGATTTCGAAGACAACTATTTCGAGTTGCAGCCCGGACAGAGCCGCACCATCAAGTGGCATTCGGCCGAACCCATTTCGCAAATCGGTGTTTCGGCTTGGAACAGTAAACAGTAAATAGAAAAACAACTACAACCCCTAAATATGTATTTCAAACAGACAATAAAAGCACTTCTGTGGTCTACACTTCTGCTCTGCACCGCGACTGGTTTAGCCAAGAATCGCGCCACCGACAGATCTCGCTTTATGCAACAACGCGGCACCGAGTTCTATCTGGACGGGAAGCCGTTTTACGAGATCAGCTTCAATAAGTTCGATCTTTTCTGGCAGCTGCTCTATGCCGAATTCGGCAATACGGATAACCACCAACTCTCGTTCATTTGCGAAAATGCCGAAGAGGACGGCAACCGTGCTCTCGACGAGTTAAATGCAATGGGATTCAAGACATTCCGAACATTCGGTAACGAACATTCGGCCAAAATTTACCAGAAACCCGAAAATCATGCGCGTTACTACGCCGTGATCGACCACATGCTCGATATGTGCGATCGTCATGACCTGCGTGTCGTCTTTTCGCTGGGTGTAGCCACGTTTATCACCCCCGATGAAACGCTCTACGATCTGGTTGTCGATCGTAACTCGAAGTCGTGGCGGTTTATGACCGACTACCTGCGCACGATCGTGAAACGCTATAAGAACCGCGCCACCATCGCCATGTGGGAGAATCAGAATGAATTGCTGCTTCTGGCCGACATCGGCGGGCGTGAACGAATGCGCGACGGTGCGCGCGTACCGACTGCCAACGAAGTTGCCAAATTCCATGCCGAGGTAGCCACAATCATTCGGTCGATCGACAAACGCCACTTGATCACTACCGGCGATGCTTTTCGCACCTCACAATGGCATTTGAATCGTTACTGCGAGCATGGCGAACCGGTCGGCGAATGGGATACCGACACGTGGAAGGAGTTGACCGAAATGGTCAGCACCGTGCAGGCGGGTGTCGATATTTACGGTCTGCACGCCTATTACGAGGGCAAAGAGGGGTTCGGCATGGTACGCGATGAGCACACGGGCGATCTGCGCCGGATGACACTCAAAGATTGGCGCGAAGAGGCCGCCAGATTTCATTCGCCGTTCTATCTGGGCGAATGGGGTGCTTTGGCGCGTGCAAAGAGCGACACGGTGTTCTATGCCAAAAATCCCGACTGGTTCACAAGTTTTGTCGATGACAAGGAGCATGCAACTCCCATCATGCAGGAGATTATGAACCAAGTGGTCGATGCAGGCATCCAACTCACCCACTTCTGGGCATATAGTTCAGACCGCATCTGCGATACGGGACACCCTCGACGCATGGATATCACCATCGGTCGCAATCCGGAATTGGTAAAGATCGTCTGTGAGGCCAATCGTCGTTTGCAAATGGCACATATGGGATTTACTTACATGAAATAGCACCGCTCGCTCATCACCTACGAAGACAAATATCATCATCCAATCAAATAACTAAATACCAACAAAAAACTCATCCATATGAAAAAAACGTTTACTTTGTGTAGACTGACTGCTTTGTGGAGTTTGCTGCTTTTCGCTGTTTCGATGCTGTCGGCTACGCCAGCCGCAGCACAAAGTCGTGAAGCGCAAACCGTCTCAGGCCGTGTAACTACGACCGATGGGCAGGCAGTAGTCGGAGGAACGGTTGCCGTAAAAGGAACCACAATCGGCACAGCCACCGATATAAACGGTAGCTACACGATTCGTGTAAAAAAAGGGGCTACACTCACCTTCTCCTACCTCAGTTGCAAAACAGAGGAGATCGTTGTCAATTCACAAACCCAACTTGATGTTGTTCTCGAAGAGGATAACACAGCGGTCGAAACGGTTGTTGTCGTGGGCTACGGCGTACAGAAAAAGGTTTCGTTGGTCGGCTCGGTCGCATCGGTCGGCACCAAAGAGATCACGCAGAGCTCTGCCCCCAACCTTGCCGCATCGCTCAGCGGTCGTCTACCGGGTTTGACCGCCATCCAAACCGGAGGTCAGCCGGGTAACGATGATGTAAATCTCTACATCCGCGGAGCCTCAACGTTTAGTGATGGCGGAGCTTCCCCCTTGATACTCATTGACGGCGTACCTCGCAACAACATGAGTTCAATCGATCCATCGGAGATCGAAACAATCTCAATCCTCAAAGATGCTTCGGCAACAGCCGTATTCGGTGTGCGCGGAGCCAACGGTGTGATTCTCATCACAACACGCCGCGGTAAAGCCGGCTCAATGAAGGTCGATATTTCGGCCAAATACAGCATGACCAAGCCGATCTACCACATCGACCGCGTACACTCGTGGGAGTTTGCCCACCTGCGTAATGAGGCATTGGCCAACGATGGCCTTGCGCCTGAATTTTCGGCGTCGCAGATCGAAAAATACAAACAGGGAAACTCCCCTTTCTACCCCGACCGCGACATCATGAAAGAGGTTTTCAAGGATTTCGCATCGCAGGTGCAGGTCAACGCCAATATGAGTGGAGGAACCGAGCGTGCACAATATTTCGTAAGTATGGGCTACCTCAATCAGGGCAGTCTGTATAATCAAAACAGCCACGCCAAAAACGGATACGACCCTTCGTTCAAATATAATCGCTACAACCTGCGTTTGAATGCCGACTATCAGTTGGCAAAATCACTGAAAGCAAGCCTGAATCTCGGAGCCGACATCGGCGAGGCAAACTCTCCGCTTTCGGGTGAACTTACCACCAATTCGTTCGAATTCACCTCGGCACGTATCATCGACTTGATCCGCAAAACACGGCCTGTCGAGCCGGGGCCAGTCTCAGTAGCCGGCTACACCGACAACAACGGGAATCCGGTCGAAGCCGGAGTTCCGGTCTTCGGTTTGGGCGGATACTCGGTCTACGGGCTGCTCAACGACAGCGGTTACACCACACGCACCCGCTCAAACTTCAATAGTTCGCTCTCGCTCGATTGGGATTTGAGCTTCATCACCAAAGGACTTTCGACCAAAGGGATGGTCGCATTCGACATCAACGGCGAATCGCTGTTGACGGGTGTAAGCGTCTTCCCATTCAGCTACAAGGTAGATAATCCGGCATCGGGCACATATGTCTATCGCAACTCTGAGGAGTCGTTCGCCAACTGTGTAGAACTTTCGCGCAGTTACCGTTCGGCACGTCGTATCAACCTGCAATGGTCGGTAAATTATGCACGCACGTTCGCCGAGAAACACAATGTTACCGCAATGGTTTTGGCGCAACGCGACAATTGGATCAACGCACCGACAGATTTCAACTCTACAACCCTTTGGGGTGAATCGGCACTACCCTACAACGTGATCGGATTAGCAGCTCGCGCAACTTACAACTACGACGACCGTTATCTGGCCGAGATCAACATGGGTTACAACGGTTCGGAACAGTTCTCACCCAACAAACGATTCGGATTTTTTCCGGCCGTATCATTGGGCTGGATCGTATCGAACGAACGCTTCATGAAGGATAAGACCCCCATTACGATGCTCAAATTCCGCGGTTCGTATGGTAAGGTCGGCAACGACAAACAGGGCAGTTCGCGCTTTCTCTACATGGACAACATCTCGGTATCAAGCAGCGGCGTATTTTCGAGCTTAGGCAACGGAAACGGGATGACGGTGGCCTTGATCGGCAACAACTCGCTGACGTGGGAGACCGAGAAGAAACTCAATGTGGGTGTCGATCTCGATCTGAAATATGGCCTTTTTGCCAAATTCGACTACTACGACAACCGCCGCGAAGGGATTTTGATCTCGCGCAAGTCGATTCCATCGTTCCAAGGCATTCCCGAATCAGCCTTTCCGCGTTTGAATGAAGGTAAGATGAAGAGTTGGGGCTATGAGGCCGAACTGGGTTATCAGAAACAGATCACCCAAGATCTATTTGTTCGTTTTTCGGGCAATCTATCGTTCAACGACAACAAAGTGCTCTACTCCGATGAGCAGTATCTGGGCGATGATTATGCCTATCCCTATCACTTCGATGGGTTCCGGTTGGGGCAGTCGTGGGGCTATCGGATTGATTACAGCAACGGCAACGGCTATATCAACACCCAAGAGGAGCTCGACAAATACATACCAATGTACGAAAACGGCACAATCGGACGTCCGACATTAGGCGATTTCTGCTACAAGGACACCAACGAGGACGGAGTAATCAACGATGCCGATAAAGTTCCCATCGGTTATAGCGACATTCCGCGCTATTCTTACGGCGCGACACTCAGTGCTACCTACAAATTCATCGACTTCACCATTCAGATTCAAGGTATGGCGCAATTTACCGCAGCGACTTGGATGTCTCCGAGCGAAGCCCCGAACAACTATGCAGGCTCCTACACGGGAATCCACCGTCAGGCATGGACACAAGAGCGTTACGAAGCCGGCGAAGCCATTCTGCACCCGGCTCTCCACACCTCGGACAGCAATGCATCGCGTCAAGACAACGACTTCTTCATGCAGGATCGGTCGTTCACACGACTTAAACTCATCGAACTGGGCTTTACGCTGCCCGACCGTTGGACCAAAAGCATCGGCATGCGCGGTGTTCGATTCTCGGTTTCAGGACAAAATCTGGTGCGCTGGGACAACCTCCTCTTCGACAATATCGACCCGGAGCAGACCTCATCGTATGCCTATCCGCTCTCCAAAATCGTTACCTTCAACCTTAACATCAACTTCTAACAGTTATGAAAACCAAGTTTTTATCAATCATATCGATCGTTTGGCTTTCGTCCCTCGTATCGTGTTCGGATGCGTTGGACATGGCTCCGGACGGACGTCTGGGAATCGAAGACTTCTTCAAAGATAACGACAAGACGGCCGCTTTTCTGAATGAGTGTTACAATTATCTACCTGTCAAGGGTTTGCACTACGGCACTTGGACCAACTTCCCCACCGCAACCAGCGACGAATCCTATGCTTACGCCGGCGAGGAGACATTGAGCAGTTACTACCTCAATCGCCTTAATGCAGAGAACCACCCGTTTCTCTACACCTCCGACAGCGAACAATCGGCCGCAAATCTCACAAATTATTGGAGCAAATATTTCACCCAGATCAGATACTGCACTCAGTTTATTGAAAATATTGATAAAGCAGTTGTCGATCGCGAATCGGATCGGGAGCGTTGGAAGGCCGAAGCACATGTTTTGAGAGCCTACTACCTCTCGGAATTGCTCAAATGGTACGGTGCAATTCCGCTCAACGGAATGAATCTCTACGCACAAGACTACGACTACGCAAAGGCCAAGCGCAACAGCGTTTGGGAGGTAGCGGAAGCCATTGAGAGCGACTGCCGCGCAGCGATTGCCGTGAGCGATGCCAATTTTCCCTATCGGAATTCATATGTGGCCGATCAGTCGAAAACTTCTCGCGGTGACGAATTGCGGATAAACAAGGCAGTAGCCTATGCCTTGATGGCCAAAATGTATCTTTTTGCAGCCAGCGAACTCTACAACAAAGATGTTGATGCCACAACCAGAACTACCCGTTGGAAAAAGGCATACGAGGTCAACAAAGAGGCGGTGGATGCGATTGAGAACAGAGGACACTACGAACTTTACCACACAACTACACGCACCGAGTATGGCCAATTCGGCAAAGCAGCCGCTTTTTACGAGCTGAATTCAAGTTTTCTTGTTCCGGAGAATGACCGCGAAACACTTTGGCAGAACAACTCTCGTCCGGCAAGCAGCTATACGCTCAACTCGCTGCCGATGGAGAATGTAAATTATGTCGCTTACTGGCCATCACAAGAGTTGGTCGATGCGTTCGAAGTGACCAAGGTCGATGCCAACGGCAACATCATCGGAGCTGCGCCGCTGCTCGATCTGGCCAATCCTTATGAGAATGCTACTTCGGGGCACTTACACCCCAACTACAACCCCGATGCGATTGCACTGGGTTATGCCACCAACGATCCATACGCCTGCTCTCGTGACCCCAGAATGAGTGCTACAATCCTTAAAAACGGCGATGTCATTACGTGGAATTCAAAGTCGGTGACCGTTGAAACCTTCAAAGGTGGAGCACACAGCATCACCAGCGGCGAGATCAGCAGCAAGCTCAACACCGAGACCGGGTACTACGCCCGTAAATTCTGGCGACCGGGTGTTTCACCCAACACGCCGATGCTCGACCCGGCTTGGAAATACTTTCGGTTGGCAGAGATCAAACTGAACTACGCAGAGGCAGCAGCTGAATATGCACAGAGCAAAGGAGAGGACGCCTCGCTGCAAAACGAAGCTGCGGCACAACTCAATGCCATTCGAGCCAGAGTCGGCATGCCGGAGATTCCGAGCGCGGAGGTCGCAGACGGCAAGCAACTCATTCTGCGCGTGCGCAACGAACGTCGCGTAGAGCTGGCCTTCGAAGAGTGTCGTTTCTTCGATGTGCGCCGCTGGTGCACGGCAGATGGCGATTTGAAGGCTACCGATGGCTTTATCTCGGCCATGCTCATTGAGAAAAAGGGCACGGCATACACCTATGAGCGCATTCATTGCAAAGGCAAAAACGATGGTCCGACCCGCAACGGCTGGCAAAACAAGTTCTTATTTCTGCCTGTCTACAAGGCAGACGTAATCCGCATGCAAAATGCGACCGGAACCGACTGGCAAAATCCGGGATGGTAGGATTGTTTGAAAAATAAGAAAATTAAAGCTATGAAACTCAAAATAAACAGCATATTATCGGCGATGATTATGGGATGCACCTCGGTTCTGGGCACACAAGCGAGTGCTGCAACCGTCGAAGGCATCGTAAAAGATAAATTCGCCCGTCCGTTGGTTGGTGCCGTCATCAAGTACGACAACGTGATCTACACCACGGATCAATACGGAAAATTTTCGGTAGAGGTCGGCGATAAAAACAGCACACTGACTCTCTCGTTCCCCGGTTTTGCCTCGAAAAACGTAGAGGTGGGCAACAAAACGACAATCGAAGTCGAACTTGAACCAAATGCAGCCCGCACCGAACAACTCGTTGAACTGGGCTACACATCGCAAACGCGCAATGCCGTTTCGGGAGCCGTATCGACCGTCACCGGCAAAGAGTTGAGCCGATACCCAACCGTAAACCTCTTTCAAACCCTTCCGGGAAACTTGACCGGTTTGAATTACTACGAGTCCGACAACAACTTAATGAACCCGTCAATCGGTCTGGCGTCACGCGGCATATCGACTCTGAGCGGCCGCAACCTGTTGATGGTGGTCGATGGCGTGATTACCCCAAGCTCCGATTGCAAATACATTACGGCACAAGAGATCGAGAGCATCTCCCTACTCAAAGATGCCTCGACAACGGCTATTTACGGGATTCAGGGAGCCAACGGTGTGCTGGTCATTACGACCAAACGCGGCAAGGCCGGACGGGCATCGGTCAACGTCACATACGATGCGTCGTTGCAGCAGATGACCAACCGCCCCATCTCCTACGATTCGTGGGAGTATGCCACCATGCGCAATCAGGCCGCCTATAACGACAACAACTCCGCAGGCCGCTATTCGCAGTACAGCCAACGGGATGTCGAAGGATTTCGCTCCGGAAGCGACTATTACCCCAACAACAACTGGGTCGATAAATACTTGACCAAACTCACCTCGTTGCACCGCATCGGAGTGGACGTAACGGGCGGTTCACGCAAGATCCGATACTATTCGCAGATCGGGTATTCGCACCAAGGTTCGCAGTTTAACGTAGACAACAACCAGTCGAAATACGACTCCGAACCATCCATGCAGATATTCAAAGCACGCACGAACATGGACATGGACTTCAACAAGTACCTGAGCGGATTCGCCAACCTGTCGGCCAAGATAGCCAGCAACCGGATGTCGATCGCTCCCAATGACAACGGTGCAGAAAACAGTTCGATTATCTATGCACGTCTGCTCAACCTGCCATCGACCCTCTATGGCCCGACCACGCAGGCCGGAGGAGAAGGCGAAGTGGTTACCACCGAGAAAGAGAGCAACCCCATATACGGCATCCTGAACCGTTCGGGCTACACCATCAATACAAGCACCACGTTTCAGGCACAAGCCGGACTCAAACTCGACATGGGATTCTGGGTCAAAGGGTTAAGCGTATCGGGATCAATGGCATTCCAAGGTTTAGCCTCGCAGATCCAGAAAAACAGCACCACCTACCAACGTCAGATCCGCGATCTTTCGGGTGGTTATGAGACACTTAAATTCAGCAATTTCGGCACAGATATCAACAGTGCTATGGTCAACTCAAACAGCGGTAATTTCTCGTACAATCTGAGCTATTACGGCAACATCGACTATGCACGCACATGGGGAGCGCACAGCGTTACGGCCAAAGGATACACCTATTTCAACAAACAAGTGCTGGCCAGCTCCACAAAAGGGGTCGAAGTGATGCCTTACATCCGCCACACGCTCGGAGCCGAGGCTCAATATGGATTCCGCGACACCTACTTTCTCAAACTCGATTTGGCCTATTCGGGGTCGGATCAGTTTGCACGCAAGAACCGCTACACGGCCATGCCTTCGGTCTCTGCGGCATGGGTACTCTCAAACGAAGATTTCATGAAATCGCTCGATGTTATCACCTACCTCAAAGTTCGCGCATCATACGGCATTACAGCTAACGACAACTTCCCCGGAGGCGGTCGATTCCTCTACATGGACTACTTTTCGAGCTATGGCGATGAGAAATTGATCGGCAACCCCAATCTCTATGCCGAACGGCTGCGCAACCAGAATTACGGAATCGACATCACGCTGTTTAATGCGTTGAGCATCCATTTCGACTACTTCGATGTACGTAACAACAAGATGCTGATCTCGACCAACAATTACTACCCCGAATACATGGGCGCATCGAATACAACGATTGTCAACAAGGGACGAATGAAAAATCACGGATTCGAGTTGAACATTGATTACACCAAAGAACTTAACCGCGACTGGTCGTACAGCGTTGGAGCCGGTTTGAGCCACACCAAAAACAAGGTATTATACACCGCCGAACTCCAAAATCCGGACTATTACCAAACCTATCGCACGGACGGATTCGCCGCTGGTGCAATATTCGGTTACCGAGTGGATTACTCGAACGGCAACGGATTCATCAACACGCAAGAAGAGCTCGAACGATATACACCGATGTATGTCAACGGCGGTCTGGGAACTCCGCGAATGGGTGACCTGATCTACCGCGATCTGAACCACGATGGCAAAATCAGTTCGGCCGATGCCGATCACCTCGGCAGCACAATCCCCGAATATTTCTATTCGTTCAACGCATCCCTGCGTTATAAATCGTTCGAACTCTTCGTACAGTTCGACGGAGCAGGTAAAAGTCACCAGATGCTGATTTTGGCTCCGAATTCGATGGACGGCATCTTTACCGATGTGCACCGGAACGCATGGACCGCAGAGCGTTACGCTGCCGGTGCCCCGATCAGCTACCCGGCTCTTTATATCGGCAACTCCACAAGCAACGCATCGAGCGACTACTTCCTCAACAACACAAGTTATGTAACGTTGCGCAACGTCACGTTGAGCTATACATTGCCCCAACACCTGTCGAGAAAGATCGGTTGCGGAAACATCAAATTCTCCTTTACCGGACAGAATCTCTTTACGCTCGATGGTATGAAATCCGACTATATGGATCCACGCGTATCAAGCACCACGAAATTCCAGCCCTACCGCATCTTCAATCTGGGTGTAAACGTTACTTTTTAACCGATAAAAACGAACGAAATATGAAACGATATATAAGTATTTTCTTGGGTACGGCGGCTCTGCTCTTCACCTCGTGCCAAAGCGAGATGGATGCGCCGATGGACGACCGAGTAAACCTCGATGATGTCTTCCGCTCGAAGTCCATGCTGACGTGGTATATGAACTATCCCTATTTCTACATGGCACAATACGGCATCAATGCCGGCATGACACACAACCAGAGCTATCTGGCCTCATTCTGTGACGAAGCACAGGATTCACGCGATGAGGCCGCCGGAAGTTTCGCCAACTCGTGGTACAGCGGCATAGCCACCTCGAACACCTATCCGCTCAACAACAGCTACATCCGTTGGAGCACGTTGTTCGCTGCCGTAAGACGTTGCAACACGATCATCTCCTATTTGGCCGATGAAACCTACGAAATTCCCAGCTCTCAATTCAACGAAGGCTATCGCAAATACTATCTGGCACAAGCCTACATCATGCGCGCCTTCCATAACTTGGAATTAATCAAGCGTTACGGAGCCATTCCTATCATCACGGCTCGTCTTGAAGTGTCGCACGACTTTTCGAAAGATAAAAAAGCATCGTTCGCACAGTGCGTGGACTTCATCATCGCCGACTGCGACCGTGGTTTGGAGGTCGGAAGTCAAGCCAGCCCCGAACTTCAATGGCAATTCGGCAGCGGATCGGCCAAGCGCGAAATGACGGCGGCAATTGCATGGATGGTCAAATCGGAGGCAGCAACCTATGCAGCAAGTCCGCTCTTTACAGAAAGCTATGCAGGAACCCAGAAGTACACGTGGGAACGTGCCCTTGAAATCACGACACAAGCCCTCGACAACTGCCTGATGGCCGGTCTGGCTTTGGTCGATCTGAAAGGCAACAATGCAGCGGCAACGGCCGAAAACATCGCCAACTTCTTCCTCGCCAACCCCGACAGCGACACCGAAACAATCTTTGCCTCCTACGAGCAAAATTCACCGCAACGAGGTCTGGGCTATCGTTATAGCGCAGTTCCGTTGAGCGGCAGTGCCCAAGAGAGTGCCGGAGCCTGCCCCACACAGGAGTTGGTCGATGCCTACGAAGTAACCAACAGCACCATGAGCACATCAGCACCAGTCGTCGATCTGGCTAATCCTTATACCGACACCAACCACACGCTGGCCAACATCACCGATGCCGCTCGTGCATTAGGTTACAGCGACAACACACCCTACGCTAATCGTGACCCACGTTTTTACGCTACGATCTATTACAACGGCGCAACGATCGGTTCCAACAAGGTCGAATCGTATGTCGGAGGTGCTCACCAAATTGATGCCAACCCCTCGAACATTCGCAATACGCGGACAGGATACTATCTACGCAAATTCTTCAACCCCAAATCGAACCGTAGTCAGAATCTGGACGGTTATCTGCGCAGTTATCGCATGGCTCATCTCTATCTGAACTATGTAGAGGCTCTGTACCACGTGGCCGGTGCTACGGGCACCTATACCGGTTCGATGAAACCGATTATCGCACCTGCAACCGCATTGGAGGGGTTGAATATCATCCGCAACCGTGTCGGCATGCCTTCGATCGCAGCATCGGAGGTCGCTACCACCGAGGCGTTCGAATTGCGCTACCGCAATGAGCGGCGCGTGGAACTCGCCTTCGAAGGCCACCGGTTCTTCGATGTGCGCCGTTGGAGCACCTACTCTTCGAACCTGCTGGAAAAGACCGACAAGCACCTCTCAGCCATGACCATCACCGCTACGGGCGATGGCAACTACACCTTCAAACGCACGGCACTCGACACCCGACTGTGCAGCGATTCGAAATATCTGCTCTATCCGATTCCCTACTCGGAGGCAGTCAAACTGCAAAGTCTGACAGGCGATAATTGGCAAAATACCAACTGGGACTAAATTTGATTCTATTATGAAAAAGCTGATTTACATATTGTTGGCGTATCTCGCAGTAGTGACCGCCGTAAGCTGCCAAAACGACTTCGAACCCGTGCAGAGCAGCCGCAAACTCATCAAATCGTTTGTTCTCTCCGCCAAGCTCAACACCGAGGCGGGTTTGACCAGAGATGCTCTTACGGTGATGACCGATACGGAGATCATCCTCTTCGTCCCCTATAACTGCACCGATTACTCGGCCTTCGTTCCGAGTTTCGAGCTATCCGACCGTGCCGCTGCGTTCATCGGCGACAAGGTGCAGGACAGCGGCAAAGATGTGGTAGACTTTTCGACTCCGGTCTCCTACACGATTTTAGCCGAAAACGGACAAAAAGCAGACTACATCGTGAAAGTGGTTCCCACCAAACCATTCCTATCATATGGCATCTCGACCCAATACAACCCCTCGATCTCGGAGAACAGCATCACAACCCTTGATGAGGAGAACCGCACGATAACCGTTGAGTTGCCGGCAGGCTCGGACTTGGGCGTTTTCAAACCCGACTTCACACTTCCCGATGGATATACGGCCTCGCTCGGCGGCAAGATACAGACCAGCGGCGAGGACGAAGTAGACATGCGCGAAGAGTTGGTCTACACGATCTCCAACGGAGACAATTACAACCAAGAGTGGCGTATCAAGACGATCGTACACATCGTACTCAAAGAGAATGACATCCTTTCGTTCCGCCTTGCAGCGGCTACCAACCCCAGCGCATTCCGCGATGCGGAGGGTATTGTGGACAAAGAGAGTCACAGCGTAACCCTCTATTCGTATTGGGCCGACCCGACACACCTCATTCCCGAATTTACGTTGTCGCGTTTTGCAACCCTTCGCGTGGGCGATGTCCAGCAGACCAGCGGCATCTCGGCACAGGATTTCTCTTCGCCGGTAACCTACACGGTCATCGCCGAAAACGGTGATCCGCAGGAGTGGGTCGTGAAGTTGGCAAAACCGAAGAAATTCTGGATTCCCGATGCTACATTCCGCCGCGAGTTGAAGGCGATCAATTCGGGCATCTTCGAAGATGATAGTTTGGTCATCGCTCGCGCAATGGCTTGGAACACCGGAACGTTGAATATGAACGACAAAAACGTGGGCGACTACTCCGGTATCGAATATCTGGCTAATTTAACGATATTGCATTGCGCCCAATCGCGTTGCGCAACATTGGATCTGAGCAAGAACAACAAGATCAACTTTATCCAATGGTGGTTCAGTGATTTCTCAACACTCGACATCAGCAATAGCAAAGGTGCGGACTCGAACCATGAGGTGATGATCAACGGAACGGCAGGACCTAAGATCAAACGTTTCATCTGCCGCAACGTAATCGGAGTCAACATCCTCGGCTCGGCAACCACCGATGCGATCGAATATATTGACTATCGCGGTGGTACGGGAACCTACGACACCCAAGGCAATCTATCGTTTGCGGCTAACGCCAAAGTACTGATGTCGAAAACCACATGGGACGCTTGGCCCGAAAGCCGAGCCGCCAAAAAGAAGATCAAAGCGGCTACCAACATCACACTCGAACTCTATGCGGCCGATGGCACAACGATCGTAGAGACGCTCACGTTTAACTAACCTTTCATCGCTTAAATTCAAATGAAAAAGATATTCATGATTCTCTCCGCGCTTACGGGCTTGCTTTGTGCAGGCTCGTGCGCACCGGAAGATGGAGAACTCACCAGCAAAGAGAACATTCAACTCTCTTCGGAGTGCAAAATCGAGTCCATACAATTCGCATCGACTCCTGTTGCCATCTCCAATCAACAGATCGTCTACATATTGCCCAAAGCGTATAACGGATCGATGTCCTTTAAATGCAACATCGAGGTGTCGGAAGGTGCGACCGTCACGCCGGCCGATGGTGCAACGGTCGATTTGTCAGTTCCCGTAACATTTACCGTTACGGCACAAAACGGCAAAAGTGCCACCTACACGGCATCAGCTCTCAAAGCCGGCGAAGGCCTTTATGTCAACGGCAATCGGTTCTACAAAGACGGCGTAGCGTTCAAAGCCATGGGCATCAACTATTTTGACCTATTCTATCGCTCGTTAAAGTTGGGTTGGAATGTTGATCCGGCACTCGATGGCATGCAACAACTCTCGGATAACGGCATCAAATTGATTCGCTTTGCCGCAACACCCTATTGGCCGGTGGAGTTCTCGGCCTACACCGAACACAAGGAGGACTTTTTCGCCAAGCTCGACCAAGTGGTACACAAAGCCGAAGAGTTGGGCATCGGCCTGATTCCCTCGTTGTTCTGGAACATCGTCAGTGTTCCCGATGCCATGGATCCCAAAGAGCACATGGATGCCTTCTCGGATCTGAGCAGCAAATCGGTCGCATTCGTTCGCGAATTCACACAGAGCATCGTGGCTCGCTACAAAGATTCGCCGGCGATCTATGCGTGGGAGTTTGGCAACGAGTGGGCTCTTTCGTGCGATGAGGCCGGAAACGCAACTCCGGCCGTGCAGCCCAGCCTCGGCACAGCGGCCACACGCGACCCAAAACGCGATCACATGACTCAAAGCGAGATGCAGACGACCTTCGGCGTTTTCGTCGAAGAGGTGCGCAAACTCGATGCAACACGCCCCATCATCTCCGGAAACGCCGCACCGCGCAATCAGGCCTACCACCTCTACGTCTACAAATCATGGGGTGCAGACAGCCACACACAGCACAAATACATGCTCGACCTGAATGAGAGCCAATTCAATACCGTGTCGGTGCACATCTACTACAACAACCAGATTCTCAACATCCCGACCATGAACGGTTATGTACGACTGCTCCAACGATTCACCACCGAGATCAACAAACCGCTCTTCGTGGGTGAGTTCGGCGCATCGAACAATTGGGGCGATGCGAGTCGAGTACGCTCCTTGTTCGAAGAGTATGTGGCCGCAATCGTTGAGAATGAGGTTCCGCTGAGCTGCGTATGGAACTTCGACCGCGCCGAAGAGCCGAACGATGAGTGGTCGATTACGACAACAAACAGCCGCTCCTATATGCTCGAAATGATTCGACAGGCCAACGCGAAACTCAACGAGTAGCCTCATTGACAGATCACGATCTAAGAAAGCGATAATCCGAGGTTGTTTGAAAAAATGCCTCGGATTATCTGTGTAAAATGTTTAAATTCGCAACATAGACTCGCAAAAATGAGAAAAACTTGGATTATAACGCTCTGCATGGTCGTAATAGCGGCGACCACATCGGCCGAAGTTCGGCTGCCGGCTCTATTCGCAGACAATATGGTACTGCAACAACTCGCTACGCCGACACTATGGGGTTGGACTCGTCCATCAACCGCAATCACGGTGACCTCATCGTGGGACGGGAAATCCTACAAAACAACCAGCGACTCAACAGGCCGTTGGAAGGTGCACCTCACCACCCCCGCCGGTTCGACCCAGCGGCATGAGATCACGATCAACGACGGGAAACTACACACCATACGCAACGTGGCCATTGGCGAGGTCTGGATCTGTGCCGGACAATCGAACATGGATATTCCGCTGCACGGCGTGGAGCGTATCGTGAAGATCAAAAATTCAAACGACCACATCATCGCAGCCACGAATCCCAACTTGCGACTCTTCTCCATCGCCCACCAAAAAGCCAAAAGTCCACAAGAGGAGTGTAAAGGCTCATGGGCTGAGAGCACCCCTCAAAGTGCCGCCGATTTCAGCGCAGTCGGCTATCTCTTCGGCGCACAATTACAACGGCAACTGGGGATTCCGGTCGGCATGATCAAGTGTGCATACAGCGGAACAGCCATCGAAGCTTGGATCTCGTCTGAAACGGCCTCAGCTTTCGGTATCACCCCGACAACAGATTGCGGAATGGATGAAATGCGCCCTTCGGATCTCTACAATGGCATGGTCAGCCCAGTAGCCGGATACGGAGCTCGTGGTTTTTTGTGGTATCAGGGCGAAGGAAACGCCGCAAATCCGAGCGGTTATCGCAAATTGCTGCCAGCAATGGTCAAAGAGTGGCGCAATGCGTGGGCTAACTCCGAAATGGCGTTCTACTACGTACAAATTGCCCCCTATCGCAACGGTGGTGTTCTCAACACCGCCCCGATGCGTCAGGCAATGGCTGACTGCATGGCAGATATTCCGCATTCGGGAATGGTCACGCTGACCGATGCCGGAGAGCAAAACGACATCCACCCCGCCGACAAAGAGGTAGTCGCCAAACGGCTATTATATTGGGCTTTGGCAAAGAATTACGGTTATGCGCGCATTGCCTATTGTGGCCCGATCTGCAAATCAGCAACCGTCAACGGAGCCGAGATAACCGTGACATTCGACCACGTCACCTCAGGCTTGACCTCCTACGACCGACCGCTGACGACCTTCGAGATATGCGGAGCCGATTCGCTCTTTATTCCGGCCACAGCTCGTATTGACAAAGCCGCTGCAACAGTCATCGTTTCAAGCGAAAAAGTACCCAACCCGATCGGTGTAAGGTATGCTTACAGCAGTTGGACCGTGGGTGAGTTGTTCAATTTCGATGCTCTTCCCGCATCGAGTTTCGAGATCTTCGCAAAATAAGCAAGCTACACACGAAACAGCCCTTGAATCGAATTCAAGGGCTGTTTCGTGTAATGAACAATCGGATTAATTGGCCGGAGCAGGCGTTTCAATAATATCAACCTCGGTTACCACCCAATTAAACAGATCGTTGGCACATTGGCTCTCCATCTGGCGGATCTGCGATGTGTTAGTGGTATCGGCCAAAATGGCATTGAAGAATTGCGTCATCGACGTATAAGTCGAATTGATCTTTCCGGCAAAACAGGTGTAGAATGCTTTGAGCTGCTCGTGGTCCAGTTCGGTGGGCAATACCCCTTGCGCAATGAGGTAATTGTAGGGGTAGAGATGTCGCATGTTGCGGGCATCGGCATTCAGATCATCGACAATGGAGGTCACGACAACCATGTCGATCGAATCGGACACATCCGGCATGTCGATAAATGTCGTATAGACCGGATAGGCATTTTCGAGCATTGCAGCCACTTGATCCGAGAAAAGGGCGAACTCTTCATCGGTCAGGTCGTTCAGATAGACCATCTGACGATAACTGCGCAGCGATTCGCGCATGGCTTTACGTTGATCATGGTTCCATTGACGTTGCTGCGAGCAGCCGAAGAATCCCATCGTGAAGAGTGCCAGCAAAGGGACACAGAGGAAAATTTTTCTCATTTCTTGCTTTGATTATGGTTTTACTCCGCAGCCTGCCGCAATTCGTGTGCCAAAAAAACTAATCCGGCTGAAAAAGGCCGGATTAGCTAAAAATGCGAGATTTCCGCAACAAGTTAGCGTGTAAACCGATGTTCTCCGCCGCCTACGGTCGCCACAATCCGATCATCAACCAGAATCTGCCCCGTTGTGCCCGATGGAACAACGACCGTCAATATCACCTTATCGCCTTCGCGATGCCATTCCGAACGGATCAAACCACGCACCGAGCGGTAGGATGCAGCAACCGAGTCAAGCCCCTTGACAAAATGCGGTGCGATAACCACCCGCGCGAAACCGGGAGCCTCCGGCACGAAGTTGATACCGGCCAGATCATTGACATACCAAGCCGCTACATCGCCCAAAAAAACGTGGTTGATCGAGGCATCGCGCCACTCTGGCGATAAAAACCAAGTTTCGGCCAATGTCGTAAATCCCTGCGTAACCCACCAGCCCCACGAAGGGCCATCGCGCTTGGCGGCCATCTTATACGCGGTATCGGCATGTCCATATCGAGTCAACATGCGCAATACGGTTTTACTGCCGATCGTACCGAAATCGAGATAGCCATCGTTGGCAACCACCAACCGATTGAGGTTATCAGCCACCTGCTGTGCTTTGTTATCGGGTACTATGCCGAGGTAGAGAGCGACCCCTTGTGCCGCCTGCGAGCCATTGGCGTAGAGTCCCGTTTCGGCCTGAAAATATTTGCGGTTGATCAAATCGCGCAACTGCTCGGCTTTGCGCACATATCGGCTACCGTCACGACCGAGCAGTTGGGCAAATCGCGCCATAAGCACATTGTCGTAGTAATAGAAGCAGGTCGAAGTATAATCGGTCGGAGTTTGCGTCTTGATAAAGACCCAGTCGCCGATACCGTAGGTCACACCGCCATCGGCCTCTTCTCGTGTAGCCAGATAGTCGAGGTAGCGTTCGCAAGCTCCCCACATCTTTTCAATCGGCCGCAGATCGCCATAATAGTTATAGAGCGTATTGGGAATGATGAACGCTGCCGCATCCCACACCGGCCCGATCCAATCCTCGTAACCCCAACCGGCCGAGGGAATGATTCCCGCAAAACGCCCCTCGGCACTCTGATTGTCTACAAAATCGTCGAGCCATTTTTCGTAAAAAGTCAAGCCATCGTAATTCAACAACGCCAGATCCAACGCCAGATAAGCATCGGCCGTCCATCCGTTTTTCTCCCGCGTCGGGCAATCGGTCGGAATCGAGGTGAGGTTGTTGAGATAGGTGCGCCGTGTCATCCGCCACACGCTGTTGAAGATTTCATTTGAGGAGTCGAAGGTTCCGACCGAGGCTACATCCGTATTGAGAGCCAACGCAGTCAAATTTTTGCGATTCAATTTGATCGGTTTCGAACTCTTCAACTCAACATACCGAAATCCGTGATAGGTAAAAGCGGGCATCCACCGCTCGCGTCCCTCTCCTTTCAAGATGTAAGTATCGGTCTGAAATTCGTAACCGGGTTGTGCCTTGTAGTATATGTCGAGGTTGCTCATCTCGATACGTCCCGTGGGTTTGAGAAATTCACCGTGTGTCAGCGTAATCTGCGTACCACGCTCTCCCTGCACCGCAAGCCGGCACAATCCCGTGATGTTGGTTCCGAAGTCAAAAAGATGAACCGTATCGCCGAACGAGCGGATACTACGCGCTTCGAAGGCCTCGGTTGCACGAATCGGCGGCATCGCCTGAGCCTTCATCCGTTGCGAGGGAGCCATCACCTCAACCGCCTTGGCACACGCCGAATCATCATATCCGGCACGACTCCACCCTTCGATCTCCATGCGGGCATCGTACACATCTCCGCTATATATGTTGTTCGAACGATAGGGGCCGTTCTCCGCCGTGCGCCACGTATCGTCCGAGCAGATACACTCGTGCGTACCATCGGTGTAGTCGATGTGCAGTTCGCAGATCATACAACCTCGCCGCCGCCACCGAGCCTGCTCAAAATTCCAGACCGAGAGCGGTTCAATTTCGTTGTAAAATCCGTTGCCGATGACTGCCGTCAAAACATTCTCCCCTCGTTGCAACTGCGCCGTTACATCATGCACGGCGTATAGATTACGTTTGTCGTAATGGGTGTAACCGGGGTCCAACAGATGATCGGAGGTAGGGTTCCCGTTGAGCTGTACCTTCGCATAGGCGGCTGCTCCGAGATAAAGTCGGGCCTTGGCCACCTTACCCTTGACTAAGAACGCACGGCGTAACATAGGCGATGGCGCATAGTTCATATCGTGTGCATCGGTAATCCAACTGGCTTGCCATTCGGAAGGGTTCAACCAGGCAGTTTCGAACGTTGCCACCGGCGATATAATTCGCCCCACACCTTCATCGAACGCATCCACTCGCCAATAATAGGCTGTACGCGAGGTGAGTTGAATGGTTTCGGGCAGGGTCACACGCAGAGCTGTTCCGGAACGGATAACACCCGAATCCCACATATCGGGTGCATCGAGTTGGGCGGGTGTGGTGGCGACACAGACCCGATATTCGCGGGGAGTGAAGTCGCCGGAATAGCACCATGTCAGACGCGGCGATGGGGTATCGACACAGATCGGCGAAGAGAGATATTCGCACCGCATATCGACAATAGCAGCCTTGTTTACAGCAAATGAAGCACAGGGCAAAGCCCATAAGCCAAAAAGAGTGACTGTTTTTCTAAAATTCATAGGGTAAGCAGTTAATAGATAGATTATTTCACGGATACATCAACAGTATCGACTCGCTGATGATTGCCAAACCGATGGCGATACTCGACAGGCGTAAGCGATAACTGACGATGAAACATATTGGAAAAATAAGAGGCATCGCCGTAATTCAGGCTAAATGCAATCTCCTTGATACTCAACGAGGAGCACAGCAGCAACCGACAAGCCTCCTGCAACCGCAATTTCTGCATATAGCGTGCGGGCGAGATGCCTGTATAGTCGCGAAACGTCTTGCGAAACCACGAGTAACTCATATTGACCCGCTGAGCCACCTGCTCCGGTGTGGCGTTCCCATAGAGTTCCTCGCGCATTATACGCCGTGCCTGATCAATCTGGCCAACCACATCCAACGCAACAAATTGGCGATTCGAATGGTAGTACAACACCATACCCAACAACAGATTGGCGATACCGGCAAGATATTGCTGGTGCGCCGAGCACTCCTGTTCGGCGATCTCAATCGCCTGATCGTAGAGTGCGGTGATCTCCTCGCGTACGCCTATTTTATAGATATCGAGTTCGTCATTGAAGAAATCGTTCCGAAAACGCGCATCTATGTTTGCGCCATCGAACCCGATCCAGTACTCATGCCACCCTGTTTCTGGGTCGGGCTTATAGTTGTGCCAACGATTGGGACGAAGCAAAATCATATCACCGGCAGCAACCTCCATACGCACGTGATTGTGGTTGTAAAAATAACCGCGGCCGGCCGTAATATAGAGCAGTTGATAGCTCTCCAAAATGCGCCCTTGTGCAGTATCAAAATAGAATCCTAAGGGGTGTCCATCGCGTGGCGGATAGGCAGCATAAGCGACATTGATACGTGCCGAACCAACCGTATTGACGGTCACTCCCCAAGCTTGGTCTTTGGTACCAGTTATTAGATATTTATGACTATCTATCTGTTTCATAGAGCGAATATAAAAATAAAACAACCGAATCAAACTATACAAAAATAGATATAATACCGACAAAAATCAACCTTAAAAATAAGAATCTGAATTAAAAATCAAAAAACAATACCTATCCATCATATTCCAATATGCCATTGGCTAAAAAAAGCGTTTTTTTGTGGCAGAAACCTACCAACATATTTTATGCAACCAAAACACTTCGTGGCATTCGACATCGGAGCCACCAGCGGACGAACTATCTTGGGAACGTTCGATGGCACAAGCCTACAACTGAAAGAACTAACCCGTTTCCGCAACGGGATCCTACCCGTGGGGGAGCATTTCTATTGGAATATCTTTTCGCTATATGAGCACCTTTGCGATGGACTGAAAGCCGCCGCAGCCGAACATGTAGAGATCTGTTCGATCGGCATCGACACATGGGGCGTTGACTTTGCATTTGTCGGCGAAGACGGTTCGTTCGTGGGACTTCCTTACGCCTACCGCGATCCACACACATGCGGCATGCCCGACACTTTTTTTGCGGAGATCATGCCTCGCGAACAGGTCTATGCACTAACCGGAATTCAGATCATGGACTTCAATTCGCTCTATCAATTGTATGCCATGCGCCGCGACAACTCGTCATCGTTGGCTGCCGCCCACCAACTGCTCTTCATTCCCGATGCGCTGAGCTATCTGCTTACCGGAAAAATGGTGACCGAATACACGATCGCCTCCACCTCGCAGCTACTCAACCCCCGTACCCGACAGATTGAACCGGCTCTAATGAAGGCTCTGGGTTTAAAACCGGATCTCTTTCCAAAACTGGTCATGCCGGGTACACCGATCGGGCGTTTAAGCCCTCGTATTGCTGAGGCATGCGGCATCGGGACGATTCCGGTAATCGCCGTTGCCGGTCACGATACGGCATCGGCAGTTGCCGCCGTGCCGGCCGCTGGCGAAGGCTTTGCCTACCTTAGTTCGGGCACATGGTCGCTAATGGGCATCGAAGTTCGCGAACCGATCATCGACAACCGAACAATCTGTTACAACTTCACCAACGAGGGCGGTGTCGAGGGGACAACCCGTCTGCTGAAGAACATCACCGGCATGTGGATTCTCGAACAGTGTCTCAAACGGTGGAGTTCGCAGGGCAATAGTTACACCTATCCGCAATTGGTCGCTATGGCCGAAGAGATAGCTCCATTCGGAGCCATAATCGACCCCGATGATTCCTCGTTCGCCAACCCCGATGATATGCCGCAGGCAATCGCCGCATATTGCCGCCGAACAGGGCAGATTGCACCCGACAGCCACGCAGCAATCGTTCGCACGATATTCGAGAGCTTGGCGTTGAAGTATCGTTATGTGCTCGACCGCCTGCGGGAACTTGCCCCCTTCGAAATCGACTCACTACACGTAATCGGCGGAGGTTCGAAAAACGCACTTTTGAATCAGTTCACAGCCGATGCGATCGGGATACCGGTGACGGCTGGCCCCTGCGAAGCAACTGCGATCGGCAACGTCATGATGCAGGCAAAAGCCGCCGGATGTGTCGGCTCGCTGCAACAGATGCGCGATGCAATTCGCCGCGGAGTTGACACCGAGCGATTCGAACCCCAACACACAACGGCATGGAACGAGGCTTACACCCGTTTTTTAGAGATCGCAAAATTATAGAAACCATACAAAAACCAACTAAAATCGACAACTATGACACAAGAACAGTTGACAAAAGCTTACGAAGTAGCCAAAGCCCGCTATGCAGAGTTAGGTATAGATACCGACAAGGCTCTCGATGCGCTGCAACACATATCGTTATCGCTCCATTGCTGGCAGGCCGATGATGTGACGGGATTCGAAAATCCGGACGGCCAACTCACCGGAGGCATTCAGGCGACGGGCAACTACCCCGGCAAAGCACGCAACATCGACGAAGTACGCGCCGACATCGAACAGGCCAAACGGTTCATCCCAGGAAAACATCGTCTAAGTCTGCACGCCATTTACGGCGATTTCGATGGCAAGCAGGTAGATCGCAACCAGATTGAACCGGCTCATTTTCAGAGCTGGATTGATTGGGCCAAAGCCAATGATATGAAACTCGATTTCAACTCCACCTCATTCTCGCACCCCAAGAGCGGCGAACTTTCGCTCTCGAATCCCGATCCGGCTATTCGCGATTTCTGGGTGGAGCACACCCAGCGCAGCCGCCGCATTGCCGATGAGATGGGGCGTCAGTTGGGTGATAAGGCGTGCCACAACCTCTGGATTCACGATGGATCGAAAGATCTGACGGTCAATCGTTATCTCTACCGTTCGCTTCTCAAAGAGTCTTTGGATCGTATCTATGCCGAACAACAGCCCCATGTGAAGGATGCCGTGGAGTGCAAACTCTTCGGGACGGGTCTTGAAAGTTTCACGGTAGGATCCCACGAATTTTACATGGGCTATGCCGTAAAGAATGGCATCATGTCCACGCTTGACATGGGACACTTCCACCCAACGGAGGAGATCTCGGATAAGATCTCTTCACTGTTGCTCTACACACCGGAGATTCTGTTGCACGTGAGTCGTCCGGTACGCTGGGACTCCGACCATGTGGTCATCCTCAACGACAGTGTTGTGATGCTGGCACAAGAGATCGTATGGGCCGATGCGTTGCAACGAGTAAACATCGGACTCGACTATTTTGATGCTTCGATCAATCGAATTGGAGCATATGTGATCGGTGCACGCGCCACACAGAAGGCTTTTTTACAAGCTTTGCTCTCTCCGATCGACAAGTTGCGCGCCGCCGAAGCTGCCGACTGCAAATTCCAACGACTGGCTCTCTTGGAGGAGGCTAAATCACTACCTTGGGCCGATGTCTACAACTACTTCTGTCTGCAAAACGATTCGCCAGCCGGAGCCTCCTACATAGCAGAGATCGAGCGTTACGAACGCGAAGTAACCTCTCACCGATAGCCCTATGGAGAGCATTCTCGGATTACTGATCATTGCTATCGGAAGTTTCGGCCAATCGAGCTCTTATGTACCTATCAAAAAGGTGAAAGAGTGGCATTGGGAAAACTTCTGGCTGGTACAAGGTATCTTTGCATGGTTGCTGTTTCCGCTATTGGGAGCCTTGGCCGCCATACCGGAGAACGGCTCGCTTTTCGCTTTATGGAGCGAGGAGGGAGCTGCATCGGCTATCGTTTACGGAGCATTGTGGGGTATCGGAGGGTTGACTTTCGGTCTTTCGATGCGCTACCTCGGCGTGGCACTCGGACAGTCGATTGCTCTCGGAACCTGCTCGGCATTCGGAACCTTGCTGCCGGCACTCTTTGCCGGCGAAGATCTGTTGAGTGGACAAGGAGCCGTGCTGCTATCGGGTGTGGCAATTACGTTGGCCGGCATTGCCGTAATCGGCTATGCAGGTTCGTTGCGAGCAGCCCACATGAGCGAAGAGGAGAAGCGCGCCGCCATACGCGATTTCGCATTAACACGCGGACTGGTTGTGGCGCTGCTGGCCGGCGTGATGAGTGCCTGTTTTGCGTTGGGTCTGGATGCCGGAACTCCGATCAAAATAGCGGCTATCATGCAGGGAGTCGACCCGCTCTACGCCGGACTTCCGGTTATTCTGCTCGTTACGATCGGCGGATTTATAACCAATGCGATCTACTGTCTGTGGCAAAACATGCGCAACGGTAGCGGTCGTACCTATTTTTCGGTTCCAGGTTCGGTATTGGTAAACAATCTGCTATTCTGCGCCCTGGCCGGTCTGTTGTGGTACTCGCAATTCTTCGGATTGGAGTTAGGCAAGAGTTTCTTAGGCGACACTCCCGTTTTGCTCGCTTTTTCGTGGAGCATGCTGATGTCACTCAATGTCCTATTTTCCAATTTCTGGGGCATATGGCTCAAAGAGTGGAGCGGAAGCAGTCGTCGGACAATACTAACACTCACCATAGGAGTTTCTATTCTGCTCTTCTCGATCTTCTTCCCCTCATTATGCCAATAAATCAACATAAAAACAGATATGATGCAATCAATTCTTGACAACCGCCCGATATTGAGCCGCAAAGTGGCCGAAGTGGCCGAAGTGGCCGGCTATCTCTGGCAAAAAGGGTGGGCCGAACGCAACGGAGGTAACATCACCCTCAATATCACAGCCGACATTGATGATGAGATTCGGCAGATGGCACCCCTCTGCGCACCGACCCCAATCGGCATGACGCTTCCGCATCTGCGAGGGTGCTACTTTTTTTGCAAAGGAACCAATCGCCGCATGCGTGATTTGGCGCGCAATCCCATGGAGAACGGTTCGGTGATCCGCATTTTGGACGATTATGCCTCATATGTGATGATCGCCGACAAAGCGGTACGCCCCACATCGGAACTGGCTTCGCACCTTGCGATGCACAATCAGATGATCGCATCGGGTAATGGGTACACGGCGGCACTACATACTCACCCGACCGATCTGGTGGCCATGACACACAACCGCGCATTTTTGGGAAAAGATGTGTTGACCAATCTGCTGTGGAGTATGATCCCCGAAACTCGTGCTTTCTGCCCCAAAGGACTTGGAATCGTCCCCTACAAGATGCCCAGTTCAACCGAGTTAGCCGAGGCGACCATCGAGCAGTTGATGCAGTATGATGTAGTCATGTGGGAAAAACACGGCGTATGCGCTGTCGGGCCCGATATTTTCGAAGCGTTCGACATGGTTGACACATTATCGAAATCGGCACAGATCTATCTCACGGCAAAGTCGATGGGGTTTGAGCCAGAAGGTTCGACCGCCGAGCAGATGGATGCTCTCAAACGAGCTTTTAATTTATAAAAAGATATTGCACACGTGCAATTATTGGGTTAGGTAGAAGAATCGGCAGCTTTTGGGGCTGCCGATTCGTTTTATCAAGGGAAGCAATTACTGCTGAACCTCGTGTTTGAGGTAGAAATCACGCGCCACCACAATGCGGATAGCCCGATGGAGCACCGAGAACTCCAACGGCGTCTCGCCCAGCGTTTCGCCATCGGCCTCGACCGACACTTCGGGCGAAGATTCGATGCGGATACGGCTACCGCGTGCTTGGAGGATATGGCGGATGCGGTAGATTCCTCCGTTAAAAAGGTAGTGAAAACGGAAAAGTACATGCCAAAAGTGGATCGGGCGAATCAACGAGAGATCGAGCATTCCGTCATCGGGAACCGCCTCAGGGAGCTGCTGCACACCGCCGCCGTTGAATTTACAGATGCCAACCGCCGCCGACAGCAACAAATTGTTATATATCAACCGATCATCGACCCACACCTTCACGCCGGTCGATTTATACCTAAAAAAGGATTTCACCACGCACCATGTATAACGCCAACGGCTCGTATGCCCTTTCTTTTTAAGGTGTGATAGTTTGCGGACGACAAAGGCATCGAATCCCGCACCGGCCACGTTGACAATATAACGACTCTGCCGGTAGTGTGCCTCTTCGTAGGAGACCACCCCCACATCCTGCAAGAACGAACAGCCGTCCGTAATGGCACGCACGGCATCTTGATAGCGGCTCGAAATGCCGAACATACGCACCCAGTCGTTTCCCGTACCAACGGCCACCACGGCCAACAATACCTCATCGGGTCGTACCTCCTGCTGGATAAAAAGGCCGTTAACCACTTCGTGCAACGTACCATCGCCACCAACAACAATGATGTGGCGATAACCTTCGCGCACGGCCGATACGGTCAACTCGGTGGCATGGAACTTATGCTCGGTGAAGACCGGTTCGCAGCGAACCTGCGCATCACGCAGGAGTTTGGATACCTGCGGAAAATCATCAAGCCCGCGACCTCCTCCGGCCACGGGATTGACGATAACAAACCATTTCGGACTTTGCGACTCCAACGATCGTTATTTTTTAGGGATTCGCCGGAGTGTATCAATCAGAAAATCATAAAACTTTCCAACCGATGCTATTTCAACCTTCTCGTCAGGCGAATGGGGATAGCAGATTGTCGGACCGAACGAGATCATATCCATTTTGGGATATTTACTGCCAATAATACCGCACTCCAATCCGGCATGGATTGCCGTCACAGCCGGTTTTACACCATACAACGTTTCGTATGAGGCCGTCATCGCCTTCAAGATCGGAGAGTCCATATTCGGATTCCAACCATCGTATTCGCCCGACAACTCTACTTTCGCTCCGGCCAGCTCAAAAACGGCGGCGATCGCCTCGCCCAACGCCCGTTTTTCGGTGTTCACCGAGCTACGCAGCAGACATTGCAGTTTCACACTACGATCATCGGAGATCACGCGCGCCAGATTGGTCGAGGTCTGCACCAATCCGGGCATCGACATCGACATCTTCTGCACCCCATCGGGACACCCCACAATCGCACGAGTCAACTCCTGTGCCGTTGCGGCAGGCAACAGTTGCGAAGGCATATCGCACGCTTTGATTTGGATCGACACAGCATCCTCAATACCGGCATATTCCGCTTTGATGATCTTTTCGTAGCTCTTCAAAGCCTTCACCACTTCATCGAAATTGCTCTCTTTGACCACAACAACCGCCTCTGCCTCACGCGGAATGGCATTGCGCAGACCGCCACCGTCAACCGATGCAAGTCGCACTTCACAGGGAGCTGCATTCAAAAAGCGGAACAAAACCCGATTGGCATTAGCGCGTTGATAACCGATCTGAATCCCCGAATGGCCCCCCTTCAACCCTTTGACCGTGATCTTTGCGGCCACATGGTTGCGAACAGGTGCGGCTTCTGCCTGATAGTGGAAGGTGATGTTTGCGTCCAACCCTCCGGCGCAACCCACATAGAGTTCGCCCTCAGTTTCGGAGTCGAGATTCAAGAGAATGTCACCGTGCAACAGCCCTTTTTTGAGGCCGAAAGCACCATCCATGCCGGTCTCTTCGGTCGCCGTAAAGAGAGCCTCTAATGGCCCGTGAACGAGCGTATCATCTTCGAGAACCGCCAAAATTGCCGCTGCGCCGATACCGTTATCGGCTCCCAGCGTCGTGCCATCGGCCGTTACCCATTCGCCGTCAACGTAAGCGTTGATCGGATCCTTCTCGAAATCGAACTTCTTGTCGTTATTCTTCTGCGGAACCATGTCGAGGTGAGCTTGAAGCACCACACCTGTGCGATCCTCCATACCTTTTGTGGCCGGTTTGCGCACATAAACATTGTGAGCGTCATCCTCCTTACATTCAAGGCCTTTTGCCTTGGCAAACGCAAGGACGTATTGACGAATCTGTTCCTCGTGATGCGAGGGACGCGGGATCTGAGTGATCGCCGCAAAGTGTTTCCAGACAAGCGCAGGTTTGAGCGCTGCTAAATTCTTATCCATGATTATTCGTTTTTAGAGATTATTTGCATCTTTACATCCGGTTCGACATTGTGGTCGAATGCCTCAACAATGTGCTTGACCAAGGGGTGGCGCACAATGTCACGTTTATCGAACTCTACAATACCGATGCCATCAATACCGCGCAGAAACTGCATCGAACGCACCAATCCGCTATCGGAGCGGCGCGGCAGGTCGATCTGTGTCACGTCACCCGTGACGATAAAGCGTGCGTTGCGCCCCATGCGAGTGAGGAACATCTTGATCTGCGAGAGAGTCGCATTCTGTGCCTCATCGAGAATCACAAAGGCGTTATCGAGCGTGCGGCCGCGCATAAAGGCCAACGGTGCAATCTGCACCGTACCGTCTTCGAGAAATTTCTGCAACTTCACGGGCGGAATCATATCGTTCAGCGCATCATAAAGCGGTTGCAGGTAGGGATCGAGTTTCTCCTTCATGTCACCGGGCAGGAATCCCAACTTCTCGCCGGCCTCAACCGCCGGACGTGTCAGGATAATGCGGCGTACCTGTTTCTCTTTCAACGCACGCACAGCCAACGCAATAGCCGTATAAGTTTTACCCGACCCTGCCGGCCCGACAGCGAACAAAAGGTCGTTTTTATCGTATAGTTTTACCAGCCGCTGCTGATTGATCGTGCGTGCACGCACGATCGTGCCGTTATTGCCAAAGACGATTACATCCTTATCCACAGGCGCATCTTCCTGCGCCAGCGATGCTCCGGCAAAACATTGATCGACAACCTGTGACGAGATATGGCCGTATTTGAGGTAGTAGGCCACCAATCCCTCCATGCGGCGCGCGAATTGCTCCGTTTCAATCTCGGAACCGAGCACTTTGAGCGAAGAGCCGCGTGCCACGATTTTGAGGTGCGGGTGCAATGATTTGAGCTGATCGAGATAGACGTTCTGCGCTCCGTATAATTCGCGCGGGTCAACCCCCTCGATCTCAATCTCCTTTCCAACTTGTTCGGTCATAGGCTAAAACAGATAACCAAAGTTGAGTGCCACGTTGTATGAGCGCAGTTTATTCAGTTTTGTTCCATCGGGCAGCACCACATCGTGCTTGCTCCGGAACTGACCGTTATAGCGCAGATCGACCAGCAGATGACGCATAATAACCACACCGGCTCCAATCGTATAGCTCATCGTCGGACGCACACGACCGAAGTCAAGCAGATCGCCTCCCGATTTCTGTTTGCAGTCGTTCATCACCGTGAAAACCAGCCCGGCAAAGATCCGCACCGGATGCAACAGTCGTAACGAAACCAATACCGGTACGTCAATCGAATTGGATTTAAGATTGACCTCTTTGCCCCCTTCGGGACGAATGCGAAGCCCCTGCCGTACATAGAGAAGTTGCGGTTCAATCGCCACGATCCCCAGATTGGCAGCGATCGTGATACCGGCCTGCCACCCCAATTTGTTTTTGACATCGGTCTTCGACATGTCAGTCGTGTAATCGGGGATATTGATACCCCCTATGGCCCCCCACTCAATGCGGGTGCGCGGTCGCTGTGCCGCGGCAGAATAGGCCGCAGCTATCAGCATAACAGTTATTGTCAATTTTCGAAACATATTCCTTTTTTTTATCACAACCGCCAACAGCGGCTGTAGAATTTTTCAAAGTTACATTTTTTTTCGGAATTTTCGCGTTGCAAATCCCATTTTTTACCGCACATGCCCCTCCATTGGGATCTCTGCGAGGCGCATCACCGCATTATTTTTCAAGAAAAACAGCTCAAAAACTTGCAGTTCTCGCAATTATTCTTAATTTTGTTAGCGATTTAAAACGATTGTTGCCGATGATTCTACATTCGCTTATCACGCTGCCGCTCGAAGATCCGATTCTGAAATTTTTACTCATTCTCATCATCATCTTCACGGCTCCGCTCCTGCTCAACAAGCTCAAAATACCCTACTTGTTGGGACTCATCATCGCGGGTATAGTCATCGGCCCCCACGGACTGAATATCCTACCACGCGACAGCAGCATCATTCTTTCGGGTACGGCCGGCCTGCTCTACATCATGTTCTTGTCGGGACTGGATATGGATATGTCCGACTTTCGCCACAGCAGCGGTCGCAGTCTTGCATTCGGGCTCTATACCTTTTTTATACCGCTTGGGTTAGGAATTCTGGCCGGTTACTTCGTACTCCAATTTTCGCTCTACTCGTCGATCCTGCTGGCCGGACTTTTCGCTTCGCAAACACTCATCGCCTACCCCATTGTCAGCAAACTCGGCATCGGCCGCGACAAAGCCGTAACCATCGCCGTTGGGGGTACGATCATCACCGACACACTGGCTCTGCTGCTGCTGACGGTCATCGTAGGCATGGCCACCGGCACGGTTGACAATGCGTTCTGGTGGCGGCTTGGACTTTCGGTCATCGTCTGCGTAGCCGTTATCATCTTCTTGTTCCCACCGCTGGCACATTGGTTCTTCAAACGTTGTACCGACAGCGTATCACAATATATATTTGTGTTGTCGATGGTCTTTTTAGGGGCGTGGTTTGCCCAACTGGCCGGACTCGAACCGATTATCGGTGCGTTTCTATCGGGACTGGCTCTCAATCGACTCATTCCGCGCACCTCGCCGCTGATGAACCGAATCGAATTTGTCGGCAACGCGATCTTCATCCCGTTTTTCCTGATCGGCGTGGGCATGCTGATCGACTACCGCGCCGTCTA